>CAMGRA010000001.1 GCA_946061345.1 uncultured Clostridia bacterium
ATGCAACGCCGGTACGGCGTTGAAAACCGATTGAAATGAATATTTTAATCGGTTTCTAGTATCACACATTGTTACAGAATCTTGCACAACCGGGTATTCATGAACTTATCGTTGATCCGTTCCACGACCTTGGGCAGCTTGGTAAAACGCGCCACAAACCAGCCGATCTCCGCCACAGCGATGCCGGACACCACATCCGGCAGAACGTGCTGCTTGGTGTGGAGGGTGGAGAGGAAGACCAGAACGGAGCCGATCACGCACAGCGTACAGGTCAGGCCCTTATGCCGGAGCTTTTTGCACTCGAACATATACCGCGTTCCCAGCCACGCCACGAAGCAGTGAATCGAGGGGAACAGGTTGGTGGGCGTATCGATCCAGTAGATGAAGCGCATGAGGAAGGGGATGAAGCCGGTGCCCTCCACCTCCGGGCGGACGTTGGTGGTCGGCAGGAAGGCAAAGAAGAAAAAGCAGATGAGCTTGGCGACAAAATCCGCCGCCGCAAGCTGATATGCTTTTTCAGGGCTTTCCCGCGCCACGGTGGTATACTGATAGGTCCAGAAGATGAAGGTTCCTATGTAGACCAGCACCCAGGTCGGGTGAAAGGCAAAGCAGCTGTCCCACGGTGTCGTTATGTCAATGACCCGGTCTATGCCGGCGATGAGCTGGATCAGTTTGTTTCCCTGATAGGCGAAAAGATTCATAAGTCCTGTCAGGATCAGAGGGAAAATGGCGTAGGTTGGGATGATCTTTCGCAGAGTGCGTCGAACCATGGAAAATCACCTCGAATCATTGGGCCATTATACCCGCTTTTCTCCATAAAGTCAACTATTCTTTCGGCTCACGGAAGGCGAAGAACCGCTGCCCCAGGTAGTTGAGGCCGACAAACAGGCACATTCCCGTCAGCATGGCGATGTTGTCCCGCAGGGAATCTCCCACACCGGACAGGATCGCCTCCATCAGCTTCTGCGCGACGCCGTAGGCCAGGAAATAGCAGACGGCGATATTGAGAGCGAAGCGGAACACTACTTTCCAGCCGCCACCCTGATACTTGAAGGTGAAATAGCGGTTGAGAAAGTAGCTCATAACGCTGGCAAGAAAGTAGCTGACGGCGGTGGAGGGCCAGTAGCCCCAATGGACCAGATTGTAGAGCAGGAACATGAGGCCGTTGCCCACCAGAGTGTTGAGCACGCCCACCAGCAGGAATTTCCACAGTTTTTCGTCAAAAAGCGCTTTGATTTTTTCTTTCATTTTTCATCCCCCCAACATGTCCAGACAGTTCCGTCGCTGCTGACAGTAAAGATCGGTTCTCCGTCGGAACTGACAAAGCGAAATGTCACCTTTGCTGAAGCGCCGCAGTGACTTCCTATGTCTGCTGCCACGGTCACGGCGTCGGACAGGTAGGTCTCCGGCGCTAAATCGTCGCAGTAGACCTCCTTGCCGTAGGACAGGGCACCGGCATAGCTGATGGTGGTGGCCTGGGTCATGGTCAGGGTGCCTTCGCTGTATTCACAGGTAAAGGACGGCCAGAGAGGCGCGATATAGGCCTCCACGTCGGTCTGCAGGGTGGCCGCTTCCGAGTCGCTGCTTTCCATGGAACTGTAGATGTCATAAAACCGCAGGACCAGGAAAATACTGACGGCGATCAGGATCGCCAGAACGACCAGGGTTGCGGCAATGAGCCCTTTTTTCATTATAATCACCGCCTGTATTTTAGCGCATCCGAATAAAAAAGTAAAGCCCTGTTGCTGTTGAGCAGGGCGGAGTAAGGAGCCATAACAATGGGTAAGATCGTTTTGGTTTATCTGTTGACGATAAACACAGCAGCGTTTCTGACGATGTTTTTGGATAAGCGTTTTGCGGTCCACGGCCAGTGGCGTATCCCGGAAAGGACGCTGCTTTTGCTTGCTGCCCTCGGCGGGAGCCTGGGAGGCTGTCTCGCCATGCGGCTGTTTCGCCACAAGACGCGCCACCGCCGCTTTTCCGTCGGCTTTCCGCTGCTTGTGCTGATCCATGCTGCGGCACTGGTTTTGCTCGTCTATTTCGGATATTTGCAATGGACGTGATGCCCTACTTCTTTTTCAGCTTGTGCTTGGCCCCATCGGGGGTGACGATATAGGTGTTGTCCAACTGGGCATTAAGGCTCTTGCGAAAGGCGGCGAGGTATTCCTGCCGCAGCGTGTCGCGCTCTTTCACCTCATCCTCCGTCAGCCCAACGGTTTTGGCCTTGCGCGCCAGCTCGTTGATCCGCGGGATCATCTCTTCCATCGTCATTTTCATCATCTCCCAGGACATCATAGCGGATTTTGCCGCCGGTGTCAAGAATTCGCTTGCCTGAAGGACAGCCTTGGGGTATAATGGTATTTATCAGAATTTGCGATTTATTTGGAGGCTCTTACATGAGAGTAATGATCATCGGCGGCGGCGCGTCTGGCATGATGGCGGCGCTGACGGCGTCGGAAAACGGGGAAAACCATGTCCTCCTGCTGGAGCGGCAGGCCCGTGTGGGGAGAAAGCTTCTTGCAACGGGCAACGGCCGCTGCAATCTGAGCAATCTGAATTTATCTGCGGACCATTACCATGGCCGGGCACCGGAATTCTGCCGCTATGCCCTGAAAGAATTCGGTGTGGAATCTACCCTGGCGTTTTTTTACGGCCTGGGACTGCTGACTACGGCGGAGGAGAGCGGACGTATCTATCCCCGCAGCGACAGCGCCAACAGCGTAGTCGACGTGCTGCGCCTGACTTTGGAGCAGCGGGCCAACGTGGAGATCGTCACAGGCTGCGAGGTTTCGGAGCTGCGGCGGAAAAAAGGAGAATTCTTCGCCCTTTCCGGAGAAAGCAGCTACAGTGCCGACCGGCTCATCGTTTGCGCCGGCGGCGCGGCAGGGGGAAAGCTGGGCGGCACGGACCTGGGCTACCGGCTGCTTGCTTCCTTTGGTCATAGTAAGACAAAGCTATACCCAGCCCTTGTCCAGCTCCGCACGGATACGACCTACGTCCGCTCCTTAAAAGGTGTGCGCTGTGTGGCCCTGGCCCGCTATGGCGGACGAGAGCGCGTCGGCGAGGTGCAGTTTACGGACTACGGTGTCAGCGGCCCGCTGATTTTCGAGCTGTCCCGGGAGGCTGCCTTCTGCTGCGGCAGCGGAGAGCTGCTGCTGGACCTGCTGCCGGAAACGACCGAGGAAGAACTGTGCATGATGCTGCGCTCACGCTGCGAAAACCTGCCCGGCCTGAAATGTGAGGACCTGCTGACGGGGATGCTCCACAACCGCCTGGGAAGGACCCTCCTGCGTTTCTGCGGGTGCTCCCTGGAAACGCCCTGCGGAGCGCTGTCTGCCCCGCAGCGCGAGAGGATCGCCCACGGGGTCAAGCACTTTGCGCTGCCTGTTTTGGGAGCTATGGGCCTGGAGGGCGCGCAGGTGACGGCAGGCGGCGTCCGAACGGAAGAATTTTTTGATACAACGCTGGAAAGTAAACTTTGCCCCGGCCTTTACGCGGCGGGGGAAGTCCTGGATATCGACGGCGACTGCGGCGGCTACAATCTGCAGTGGGCCTGGTCATCGGGACGTCTGGCGGGAGAACTGAGGAGGAGCCTATGATACGGATAAGGGACCTGACCCTGCCGCCGGAGCACGACCAGAACGCCCTGCTCTATCTGGCGGCCCAGGCGCTGCACGTGCGAGCGTCGGACATCACCGCGCTGACCATCTTCCGCCGTTCTCTGGACGCGCGGAAAAAGCCCCTTCTGCGCTGGGTCTACACGGTGGATCTGAAGCTGCGCAGCGGCGAGGGAAAGCTGCTGCGGCAAAACCGCAGCAGCAAGATCAGCAAGGCCGAGCCCTATTACTACCATATCCCGAAAAAAACCTCGGACAAGCGCCCGGTGGTCGTAGGCTTCGGCCCTGCCGGGATGTTTGCCGCGCTGGTCCTTGCCGGAGCCGGGCTGCGGCCCATCGTCCTCGAGCGTGGTGAGTGCGCCCGGGAGCGGCAAAAGAAGGTGGAGCGCTTTTGGCGCGACGGCGTGCTGGACCCGGAGAGCAACGTCCAGTTTGGTGAGGGCGGTGCCGGGACCTTTTCCGACGGCAAGCTGAACACCGGCACGAAAAATGAACGGGGCCGCTGGGTCCTGGAGCAGTTTGTCCGCTTTGGTGCGCAGGAGGAAGTTTTATATGATGCCAAGCCCCATGTGGGCACGGACGTTTTGTTTCATGTGGTGCAGAATCTGCGCAGCCGGGTCTGCGAGCTGGGCGGCGAGGTGCGGTTTGGCGCACGTCTGACGGCCCTTTTGAAGGACGGCGATGTCCTGACGGGCGTGGAATATGTACAAAACGGCCAGGCTCAGCGGCTGGATTGCAGCCAGGTCATTCTGGCCATCGGCCACAGCGCCCGGGATACCTTCCGCTATCTGCACGAAAGCGGTGTCCCCATGGAACCCAAGCCTTTTTCCATGGGCGTGCGCATTGAACATGAACAGGAACTGATCGATCGGGCACAATACGGCGCGCCGAGGACTGAGGGGATTCCTCCTGCGGACTACAAGCTGTCGGTCCATCTGCCTGACGGAAGCTCCGCTTACACCTTCTGTATGTGCCCCGGCGGTCATGTGGTGGCGGCTGCCTCCCAGACCGGCGGCGTCGTCACCAACGGCATGAGCTATGCCGCCCGCGACGGAAAAAATGCCAATGCCGCCCTGCTTGTGACCCTGAAGCCGGAGGATTTTCCCTATGAGGGAGCTTTGGGCGGAATGTTGTGGCAGGAGGAGATCGAGCGGAGGGCCTACGAGGTCAGCGGCAGTTACCGGGCACCCGCCCAGACCGTCGGTGATTTCCTGGCGGGGAAGGCCACTGAACAGCTTTCCTGCGTGGAGCCGACCTACCGTCCCGGCGTCGTCCTGTGCGACCTGCACGACGTTCTGCCGGAGAAGCTGACCAAAACGCTGGAGCAGGCGATTTCCGCCCTGGACGGGATGCTCAAGGGCTTTGCAGACCCCGGGGCGCTTCTGACCGCGCCGGAGACCAGAAGCTCGTCTCCCGTGCGCATCCTGCGCGGAGAGGACCTGCAAAGCGCTGTGCGCGGCCTTTATCCCTGCGGAGAGGGCGCGGGCTATGCCGGCGGTATCCTGTCGGCGGCTGTGGACGGGATGCTCTGCGCCGAAGCGGTGCTGCGGGACGTGATTTGATTTTATGGTTGCGATTTATCCGTAGCTGTAGTAAAATAACATCGGAACAATCTGCGATCCGGAACATAAACTGGGTTGAGGTGATTGTCATGGTGCTTTCGCTGCTGATCGGGGCGCTTTCGGTCTGTGGGTTGTTTTTAATCCTGTGGACTCTGTTTGACACCCTGCTGATGCCGCCGTCAGAGGAGGATTCCTTTCACATTTACCGTCTGCGCGGGGATGCCTCCGCCGCACAGCAATTGGTAAAGTCCTGCCTTCGGGTACGGGAGCATCGGGGAATGCGCGGCAGTCTGCTGTTTGTGGACGACGGCCTGGACGCCGAAGCCCAAATCGCCGTTGGTATGCTGCTGCGGGGACAGACGGGGGCGCATCTTTGCGCGAAGTCACAGATCGTGGATTTTCTGCAATGGGAGAGAGAAAACGTTGGAGCAGGAACTGATTAGCGGTACCATCACTGCGGTGTTGTTTCAGAATCAGGAAAACGGCTATGCGGTCATAAAACTGGATAGCGAGGACGGCGCGAAGATCACTGTCGTCGGGACCGTCCCCGTGCCCATTGTGGGAGAGCGACTCATCGTCACGGGAAAGTGGACCACCCACAGCGCCTACGGAAAGCAATTCGAGGCGGAGTTTTTGGAGCGGCTGCTGCCGGACACGGTGGCAGACATCCGTGCCTATCTGTCCTCCCGCGCCGTCCGGGGTATCGGCCCGAAAACGGCGGAAAAGATCGTGGCGAAATTCGGGGAGGACAGCCTGAAGATACTGGACAGTGAGCCGGAGCGGCTGGCGGAGATCAGCGGGATCTCCATGAAGGCTGCGCTGGAAATGGGTGCTTCGTTCCGGCGGCAGGTGGGTATCCGCCGCCTGATCGAATTTTTGTCGGCCTACCGCATTCAGGCGGAGATCGCCGTGCGCCTCTACCGCGTTTACGGCGACGGCGCTATGGAGCGTCTCCGCGACAATCCCTATCTCTTGACGCTGCCTCAGTTCGGCGCGGCCTTTGCCGCCGCCGATACGCTGGCGCTGGAGCTGGGGTTTGACGGCGATGATGATCGCCGGGTGGAGGCGGCGGTCATTTTTGAACTGCGGTATAACCTCAACAACGGCCACACCTTTTTGCCCCTGGACAAGCTGACGGAAGCGACGGCTGCGTTGCTGGAGCTGGACGGGGCGACGATCCGTGCCGCCCTGGAGCGGCTGACAGAGCTGGGCCGAGTGGAGCTTGATGAGATCGCGGGCCTGACGGCGGTCTATCTGCCGGAGTATTATGAGGCCGAGTGCGAGATCACCGAGCGCGTTTGCCGCATGGCCTCGGCAGCGCCGACAGTCCTGCGCCACGCAGAGGCCGCCGTTGCCTCTGTGGAGGCGGAAAACAACATCACCTACGCCGAGCAGCAGAAGCAGGCCATCCGCCTGGCTGCGGAGCGAAAGATCATGATCCTGACCGGCGGACCCGGTACAGGCAAGACCACAACACTGGCGGGGATCTTGTCCCTTTTTGACCGGCTGGAGCGAAAAACACTTCTGGCCGCGCCCACGGGACGGGCCGCAAAACGTCTGGCGGAGCTGACTGGCCATGATGCGTCCACCATCCACCGCCTTTTGGAAACGCAGATATCTCCCGAGAACGGCGAGATGTATTTTCAGCGCGACGAGAGCCAGCCCCTGGACTGCGACGCGCTGATCGTCGATGAGATGTCCATGGTGGACGTGCTCCTGATGCACAGCCTGCTCAAAGCCCTGCCGGAGCAGGCAAGCCTGATTCTGGTCGGCGACCCGGACCAGCTTCCGTCCGTGGGAGCGGGGAATCTCTTTGCCGACCTGATCCGCAGCGGTTCGGTGCCGACAGTCGCTCTGACGGAGATTTTCCGCCAGGCCAGAGAGAGCCTCATTGTCATGAACGCCCACGCGGTCAACCAGGGCCAGTTGCCCGTTCTGACCGCCAAGGACCGGGACTTCTTCTTCATGCGCAGACGCGCGCCGGAGGCCGTGGTGCAGACCATTGCCGAGCTTTGCGCCAAGCGTTTGCCGGAGAATATGGGGATCCCCTCGTCGGAGATCCAGGTCATCAGCCCGACAAGAAAGGGGGAGACCGGGACCGTCCGGCTCAATCAGGCGCTGCAGGCGGCCCTCAATCCGCCGCAGCCGGGAAAAAAGGAAAAAATTTGCGGCGAAATTTGCTTCCGGGAGGGGGACCGGGTGATGCAAATTCGCAACAACTATGATATAATGTGGAAAAAGGTCGGCGGCGGTGCCGGAAACGGCATCTTCAACGGCGACATCGGCACGATTTTGGAAATCGACCCCCAGGAGGATGCCATCCGTATCCGCTTTGATGACCGCGAGGTGCTCTACGATTCGGACATGCTGCCGGAGCTGGAGCTTGCCTACGCCATCACCGCCCATAAAAGTCAGGGCAGCGAATACCGCGCGGTGATCTTCGTCACCTATGCAGGAGCGCCCATGCTTCTGACAAGGGGCGTCCTCTACACTGCCATTACCCGCGCACGTGAACTGCTGATCCTCATCGGCAACGAGGAGATCGTGGCCCAGATGACCCAGAATAATCGCCGCAACAAGCGCTACAGCGGACTTCGTCTGCGTCTTGTGGAGCGGATGTCATGAAACTTTTGGACTGGCTCCTGGATCTGATCTATCCGCCCAAATGCGTCTTTTGCGGCAGGCTTCTGCAAAGCGGCGAGACCGATTTGTGCGGAAAATGCCGGCACAGCCTTCCGAGTTTTGACGGCAGCGTTAAACGGGGAAAATTCTACCGGCAGTGCTGGCCCGTTTATACCTATGAGGGCGCGGTGGTCGATTCCATCCACCGCTTCAAATTCAGCGGAATGCAGCAATACGCGACTGCCTACGGCAGATTGATCGCCGCCATGCTGCTGCGCTCCCGGGTGGAATTTGACGTGCTGACCTGGGTGCCCATCAGCGCAAAGCGCTGCCGCAATCGGGGCTACGACCAGTCCTGGCTCATTGCAAAAACCGTTGCCGGGGAACTGAAGGTCCCCTGTGTGCGCACTCTGGAGAAGTACCGGGACAACAAGCCTCAGTCCCGACAGAAGAATGCGGCCAGCCGCGAGACCAACGTTCTTAATGTCTATCGCAGCGTCCACCCGGAGAATTTCGCGGGCAAACGGGTCCTGCTGATCGACGATATCATCACTACCGGCGCGACGCTGACCGAGTGCAGCAAGGTTTTGAGAATCGCAGGCGCCGATGAGGTGGAGTGTGCCGTTCTGGCTGCGGCCATGCTCCGGGAAAAAGAAAGAAACAGTAGGTGACAGTATGTTTTTGTTTTCCAAAGACCTGGGCATTGACCTGGGCACATCCAACATTTTGATCTATGCGGCAGGAAAGGGCGTTGTGCTGCGTGAGCCTGCCGTGATCGCTCTGGATAAGAATACGGGAAAGGTCCTGCAGGTGGGCGCTGCGGCGCGGAATATGCTGGGCCGAACGCCGGGCAATGTGGCGGCAATCCACCCCATGCAGGACGGCGTGATTTCCGACTATGAGCTGACGGCACGGATGCTCACGGAGATGCTCCGTGGTGTCTTGAAGCACGCAGTGGTCAAGCCTCGTATGATCGTCTGCGTTCCCAGCGGCGTCACTGAGGTCGAGGAGCGTGCTGTCATCCAGGCGGCAACGGAGGCCGGTGCGCGGCGGGTCTACCTGATCGAGGAACCGCTGGCTGCTGCCCTTGGTGCCAATCTTGACATCAGCGCGCCGGAGGGCCGTATGGTGGTGGACATCGGCGGCGGTACAACGGACATCGGTGTTCTGAGCATGAACGGTGTAGCCACCTCCGCTTCCATCAAGGTGGCGGGCATCGCCTTTGACGAAGCCATCGTCAAATACGTGCGCAAGCATTATGGTCTGGTCATCGGCAGCAATACCGCCGAAGATGTGAAGATATCCATCGGCTGCGTTTGGCAGAGGCCGGAGACTCTCTCCATGAGCGTCAAGGGCAGAGATCTGAAAACCGGTCTTGCCAGAGAGATCGTCCTTTCTTCCGATGAGATCGTCGAATCACTGAAACGTCCTGCCCGCCTGATCACCGACAAGGTGCTGGACGTACTGGAGCTGACTACGCCGGAGCTGGTAGCGGACATCTCCCAAAACGGCATCGTTCTCACCGGCGGCGGCAGCCAGATCTACGGCATGGACCTGCTGCTGCAGGAGCGGACAGGCATCCGCTGTATGCTGGCCGACGACGCCGATTCCTGCGTCGCCTATGGCTGCGGAAAGAGCTTGGCGTGGATGAACCATATGCAGGAGGATACCATCAATATCGCGCGCCGCAGACTTTTGAAAGAGTAAATAATAAGGGAGGCGAGATCAATGGCAGAGCAAGACAACAGAAGCCGCTCTGACCGTCCGTTGGAGGACAATTTATATCGCGAGCTGGACACACCTTGGGATGTGGAGGCGTTTTTGCAGAATAAAACGACGACTGCCGCACCGCCACGCAGTGAGGAGACGCAGCGCGTACCCTCGGAGCGACGGGAGCCGGAGCGGGTATACCGGATGCCGGAGGAACCCAGACCGAGGAAGAAAGCACCTCCCCGCAAGAAAACGCGGGTCAATGTGCGCGGCTGGGCAATTCTGATCGGCATTTGCCTGGCTGCGCTGATGGTCCTGGTTGGCCTGATCTTCCTGGTGGTCAGTCTGTTCTCCACCGACGCGCCGGAAGAGGACCAGACGCTTTACACATCACCCACAGTTGAGAGCGTTTCCCGGGAGGAAATTCTGAACGATATCCTTGCCCGGGCGGACCGTCTGGCTATGAGCTATGACTACGACGGTGCCGTGGCAGTCCTGGCTCAGTACGGCAGCGACTGGCTGGAGCAGCCGGAGCTGTCCCAGGCAAAGACCCGCTACCAGACGGCCCAATCCACCCTGGAAAAGGTCGAGGATACCAGGAAAGTGACTTTCCTTAGCTTCCGCAGCCTGATTGCGGACACAAAACGTGCCTTTGACGGGGATGAGGATGCTGAATCCTACAATCAATATCATGTAACAATTAACGAGTTCAAGGCCATTCTGGAGAAACTCTATGAGGGTGGCTATGTGCTGGTCAGACCTCACGACCTGTTTACCACCAAGGTGGACGACGACGGCAAGCAGACCTATGCACAAGGTGAGATTTATTTGCCCGCCGGGAAAAAGCTGCTGGTCATCGTGCAGGATGACGTGAATTATTATGCCTCCATGGTGGATAGTGACGGCGACGGTCTGGCGGACGCCGGCGGTGACGGCTTTGCCTGCCGTCTGGCGGTAGATGCCGACGGAAACCTCACCTGCGATTATATCGGCGACGACGGCAAGGAGAGCCAGGGCGACTATGACCTGGTGCCCGTTCTGGAGAGCTTCGTCGAGGAGCATCCGGACTTCTCCTATCGCGGCGCAAAGGGCGTCGTGACCGTGACGGGCAGTGAGGGCGTATTCGGCTACCACACCCACCCCGACTGGAAAGCCAAGCTGGGCGAGCGCTCCTATGCCCGGGAGATCGAGATGGCGCAGAATGTCGCCGCTTGTCTGAAGGCCAACGGCTGGGAGATCGCCAGCCATACTTACGCTCACATGAGCTACGGCGACGCTGACGCTTCTGCGATTTCTGACGACGTATCAAAATGGGAGACAGAGGTTCAGACCATCGTCGGTGACACAGATCTGCTCTTCTATCCGATCAAGGGCGGCCTGTACGAATACAGCGGCGGCGGCTACGAGGCCATGCAGGAGGCGGGCTACCGCTTCTACTGCACCACCGGAACAGAGGCCAATGACATGCGTCTCCTGGACGGCTACATCCGTATCAGCAGGAGGCTGGTCGGCGGCTATTGGCTGGTCAACGAACCGGAGACCCTGAAAGACCTGTTTGACGCGAAAAAACTTGTCGATGAGGTCCGGCCCACACCCGTACTGCCGATTTCCTGAGTGATACCATAAAGAACGGCTTCTTCCGCGGATCAGGAAGAAGCCGTTCTTTTGGCATTGAGCATGGCCAGGACGCACCAGAAATAGGGGGCAGTAATGGGCTGGCTGATGCCGAAAAACGCCTGGATACAGTAGGCCAGCACCGCGGCGCCCAAGAGAGCGCATACCCCGTCTTTCGCTGAATTTTTGAGCCAGTGCACAGCAGAACAGACCAGCGCGCTCAGGTAGGCCGCCAGCGCAAAAATACCCTGATGATAGAGAATGTTGAGATACTCATTATGAGCCGCGTCATAGACCTTGACACGCACTACCTCACCGGCAGCGTTGAGGATTTCCTCTTTCCCGACAGCTGTCAAGGAAAGTGTATCAGGGCCGGCTCCAAACCAGAGATGGTCCCTGCAATTCTGCAAAACCTGCCTCCAGATAAACATCCGCCCGGAGCCGTAGCTCTCTTTGAAATTCCCGTGAAGCATCTCGTGCAGCTCCTGCAGCTCATTCTGCGGAAGAACCAGAAAATAGACACCAATCAGACAGCCGGCCAGAAGAAGCGCAACGCCCCGGGCTATATGCTTTTTTGCCCTGGCACCGACGGGCAGCACCACGGGGAGGGAAAGCAATCCGCCCAGACCGACGCCGAGGAAACCGGCGGCTACGGAGATCTTCCATAGAATACACAGGCACAAAGACAGGGGAATGGTCAGAAGAAACCGCAACCTGCCGGACAGCCGCAGAAGCGCGGCCCAAAAGACCGGTATGGCAATACAAAAGAATGCGGCGACAGAGTCGATGTTCCCGATGGTGCCGAGAAACGTCGCGCTGTAATGCAGAAAGGGGTTGGTTGCGCCGATTTCCGGAAACAGACCCAGAGGATTCCAACCCAAAATTTGCAGGATGGAGATGATGCAGAAGGCTGTCACCGACACGCCAAAGCCGCAGAGCAGTACGGGACTTGGTACAAAAAATGAGGAAACACAGAGAAAGACCAGACAGTAGGCCGCAATGCACAACGCGCCCTCATTACGGTTCCCGCCGAGCCAGACGACGCTGCCGTAGTCGGACAGGAGGGCCGACAGCAGTGTAAAGAGCAAATAGAATAAAATGAATCTCTGCGGCCAGGAAGAACGCCTGATAGCGGAAACTACAGAGGCAAACCGAATTCTTCCGTGCAAAAGATCTCCCAAAAACAGGAAAAGCAGGCAGAAAAGATATACCGCGCTGAGGATCAGAAAATAGTTCGCCTTTGCCTTGGAGATGTCCGTCAGGCCGCCCTTGTGAAACCAGAGGGGAAAGACGGTTGCCATCAGAAGCAGATAAGCGCCGGTCACCAGAGTATAGGGGCTTTTCCGCACAGCTCTCTGTTTTTTTATCATGGCTTCACCGTCCTTTCCTTATCATTATAACGGCCTGAAAGACAGATTGCAATAAAAATACGCACCGCAAAGCTCTTGCGGTGCGTATTTTGTGATCGTGCGCGGAACAGCATCAGCCGCCCAGGTAGGCTTTTTTGACCTTGTCACTGTGGGCAAGCTCCTCGCCGGTGCCGGAGAGTGTGATCTTGCCCGTCTCCAGAACGTAGGCGCGGTCAGCAATGTCCAGCGCCATGCCGGCGTTCTGTTCCACAAGCAGAATGGTGGTACCGGCCTTACGGAGGTCCCGGATGATGCTGAAGATCTGCTCCACCAGGATGGGAGCCAGACCCATGGAGGGCTCGTCGAGCATCAGCAGCTTGGGCGAGATCATCAGGGCGCGGCCCATGGCAAGCATCTGCTGCTCGCCGCCGGAGAGGGTGCCGCCCACCTGCTTGCGGCGCTCTTTCAGCCGCGGAAACAGGGTGAACACATGCTCCAGGGCGGCATCGAAATTGCCCTTGCTGGTAAAGGCACCCATTTCCAGGTTTTCCTGGACCGTCATCTGCAGGAAGATGTGGCGGCCCTCCGGCACGTGGGCAAGACCCAGGCTCACCAGGCGGTAGGCCTCCATATGGGTGATGTCCTTGTCGCAGAATTGGATAGAGCCGCTCTTGGGGTGCATCAGGCCGGAAATGGTCTTCAGCGTGGTGGACTTACCCGCACCGTTGGCGCCGATCAAAGCGACGGTCTCGCCCTCATTGACCTCGAAAGAGATGCCCTTAATGGCGTGAATGGCGCCGTAGTAGACATGGATGTTATCAACTTTCAGCAGCATGGTCTCCGGCTCCTTTCTTTCCGAGATAGGCTTCAATGACAACGGGATCGTTGCAGATCTGCTCCGGCGTGCCCTTGGCGATGATCTTGCCGTAGTTCACCACGGCGATGCCCTCGCAGACGCCCATGACCAGATTCATGTCGTGCTCAATGAGCATGACGGCGATCTGGAATTCGTCGCGGATGCGGAGGATGTGTTCCATCAGCTCGGCAGTCTCCGAGGGGTTCATACCGGCGGCAGGCTCGTCCAGCAGAATGATGGCCGGATTGGTGGCCAGGGCGCGGACGATCTCCAGACGCCGCTGTGCGCCGTAGGGGAGGGAACCGGCCTGGTACTGGGCCATGTCTGCCATGCCCATGAAATCCAGCAGTTCCATGCAGCGGGCACGGGCGGCCTTTTCGGCCTTGTAGTAGCCGGGCAGGTGAAGCATCGAGGTAAACATGGAGCATTTGATGCTGTTGTGCAGACCGACCTTTACGTTGTCCAGCACGGACATACCCCCAAAGAGGCGGATATTCTGGAAGGTACGGGCGATGCCCATTTTATTGACCTGGGCGGTGGTCATGCCCTTGGTATCGATGCCCTGAAGCAGGATGGAACCACGAGTTGGCTGATAGACGTTGGTCAGGAGGTTGAAGATCGTGGTCTTACCGGCACCGTTGGGACCGATGAGGCCGGCAATCTCCGTTTTGCCGATGGCGAGGGTGAACTCGTCTACGGCGGTCAGACCGCCGAAGTCGATGCCCAGGTTGCGGATGTCCAAAACGGGCTGCTTGCCCAGGTCACGTTCGGGGATGATGATGTCTGTCGGCAGCGGCACCATCTTTGTTTGCTGCTTCTGACTCATTTCGCCGCCTCCTTTCTGGAAAAGCGCTTTTTCAGCTTCTCTTTCATGGTGATCTTAAACTGCTGGAAGCGGGTGTTGGCGCCAAGGACCATGAACAGAATCAGAACGACGGCGTAGATCAGCATACGATAGTCGTCGAAGCCGCGCAGCAGCTCCGGCAGCACCGTCAGCACGATAGCGGCGATAATAGAACCACGCAGGTTGCCCATGCCGCCCAGGACCACCATAACAAGGACGCTGATGGAGGTGTTGAAGTTGAACTTCTTCGGCTCGATGGCGGAGTAGTTCATGGCAAACAGGACGCCAGCCGCACCGGCCAGAGCAGCCGACAGCACAAAGGCCTTCATCTTGTAGGCGGTGACATTCAGGCCGACAGATTCGGCGGCAATACGGTTGTCGCGGATGGCCTTGATGGCGCGGCCTTCCTTGCTGTGGACGAAGTTCATGATGATGACAAGAGTCACCATGACCAGAACAATGCCGGTTCCAAATGTGGAAATGCGGTTGGTGATGGAAGCGCCCTGGGGACCGTTGATGATAAAGGTGCCGCTCAGCTCCATGCCGTTGAACATGGCCGCGTGGAGGCCGTCGGCATCAATGGTCACATAGAGGCAGTTGAGAATGTTCTTAATGATCTCGCCAAAGGCTAGGGTGACGATGGCCAGGTAGTCGCCCCGCAGACGAAGCACGGGGATACCGATGAGGAAACCGGCAACACCGGCCAGCAGGGCACCGATGATGATGCCGAGGGTCATAAGCAGGGCGGGGCTATCAATGGAATTGCCCAGCATAGTCACGGCGACAACGCCGGAAAAAGCGCCTATGCTCATAAAGCCCGCGTGTCCCAGGCTCAGCTCGCCCATGATACCCACGGTAAGGTTCAGGGAGAGAGCCATGACGATGTAGACGCAGATGGGCACCAACTGGCCGCTCAGGCTGCGCTTGAGAACGCCGCCGGAATCAAGGCCGTAAAAGACCGCTAAGGCGATGGACAAAACGGCAAGGGTGATGAGGTTCTGCCGCGAGGTTTTCGATTTCCATAAACGCATCGCTCTCACCTCAAACTTTCTCAGTGACTTTCTTGCCAAGCAGACCGTTGGGCTTGACCAGAAGAATGATGATCAGGACGGCGAAGACGATGGCGTCGCTCAGGTCCTGGCTGATGTAGGCACGGCCGAAGATCTCGATGATACCCAGCAGAAGTCCGCCGACCAGAGTGCCGGGGATGGAGCCGATGCCGCCAAGAACAGCGGCGGTAAAGGCCTTGATGCCGGGAATGGAGCCGGTGGTCGGGATCAGGACGGGATACATGGAACAGTAGAGCACACCGGCAACGGCTGCAAGAGCGGAGCCGATGGCAAAGGTAACGGCGATGGTGCGGTTGACGCTGATGCCCATCAGCTCGGCAGCCTGACGGTTTTCAGAGACGGCGCGCATGGCTTTACCGGTCTTGGTCTTGCCGGTAAAGAGCGTCAGGCCGATCATGACCACGATACAGGTGCAGATACTGACGATGGTCTCACCGCGGATGGTGAGCGCACCGCCAAAGAGATGGAGGGGTTCAAAGGTCACGATAGAGGGGTAGACCTTCGTGTTGGAGGACCAGATCAGCAGCGCAGCATTCTGCAGCAGATAGCTGACGCCGATGGCGGTGATCAGCACCGCCAGAGAGGGCGACGAACGAAGGGGACGGTAAGCCAGCCGCTCGATGACCACGCCCAGAATGGTGCAGACGCACATGGCGATCAGCAGTGCCAGCAGCGGCGGCACGTCCATGGAGGTGATGGTCACGAAGGACACGTAAGCGCCGATCATAATAACGTCGCCGTGGGCAAAGTTGAGCATCTTGGCAATGCCGTAGACCATCGTATAGCCGAGGGCGATGATGGCAAAGACGCTGCCGAGGCTCAAGCCGTTAATCAGGTTGGATAAGAATGCCATAAGTAAACCTCCGTAACGGATGTCTGTATAAGCGGGGAAAGCGAGGATGGGCGCGCTGCAAAAGCCCATACCCTGTCGCCTGAGAGACGAGCAGAACCTTGCAGCGTGCCCATAATACAGTCAGTTCAATACTCAGCCGGCATCCACATAGACGCCGTCCTTGATGACCACGGCGGCGGGAGCCTTGTCGACCTTGCCGTCAGTCCAGGTCATGTTGGCGCCGGTCAGACCGCTGAAGCGCATGGTGTTGAACTGTGCGACCAGAGCATCACAGATGTCCTCAGCAGAATCGCTGGTCTTGCAGCCGGCAGCGTTGAACGCCTGATAGATGGCGTAGATGCAGTCATAAGCATCGGCAGCGAACTGGTTGGGGGTCTCACCGTAGGCTTCCTGATAAGCTTTGACGAAAGACTGGGTGGCTTCGTCGGGAGCATCGGCAGCAAACGGGGTCAGCAGCATGACGCCCTCAGCCAGAGAGGTGTCAAAGCCTTCGACGGTCAGAATACCGTCCATGCCGTCAACGCCGAAGAAGATGGGAGCATAGCTGACGGAATTTGCGTAGTTGAGGATCAGGGAAGCGGGGGTGTAGTAGATGGGCAGGAAGACGACGTCTGCGCCGGCATCCTTCGCGGCGGAAACCTGGACGGAGAAGTCGGTGGTGTCCTCGGTGCAGGTGCTGACGGACACAACGTTGAGGCCCAGTTCCTTGGCCTTTGCATCAAAGGTCTGATAAATGCCGCTGGAGTAGGCGTCGCCGTTGTTGTAGATAACGGCAATCTTGGCATCGGCGAAGTGCTCGCTGATGTACTGGGCGGAAGCGGTGCCCTGGTTGGGGTCGTTGAAGCAGATCTGATAAACGTTGTCCTTGCCTTCTGTGACCTTGGCGGAGCTTGCGGAGGGGGTCAGGGTGAAGATGCGGTCCTTGTAAGCCTCAGCGGAAACGGAGACGCAGGGGGTGGTTGTCACGGCGCCGACGAGAGCCTGCATGCCCCAGTCGACCAGATTGTTGTAAGCGTTGACAGACTTTTCAGCGTCGTTTTCGTCGTCCTGCGGGTTGAACTCGATCTGGATGCCGCCCTTGGCGTTGATCTCCTTGACAGCCAGTTCAGCGCCGTTCTTGGCAGCGTTGCCGTAAATGGCTGCGCCGCCGGTCAGGGGACCGACAAAGCCGACCTTCAAAGCGCCGCTGTCGGCAGCACCGGAGCCACTGCAGCCGACAAACAGGGCCGCTGCCATGACCATTACCAATACAAATGCTACAACCTTTTTCATTTTTCATTCTCCTTTCAAAATATGAACGAACTGATTATACAAAAACCGGCCACCGTCGAAAGGACGAGGCCGGTAAAGTATACACCTTACACAATTAAGCCATCGTGCGCTT
This sequence comes from uncultured Clostridia bacterium, assembly GCA_946061345.1. Lineage (GTDB taxonomy): Bacteria > Bacillota > Clostridia > Oscillospirales > Oscillospiraceae > JAZOXB01. Next base: position 17,482 of record CAMGRA010000001.1, read on the forward strand.
TCGACAGGAAAAGCTGCGAATTCGAAGGGCCAGGAAAAATACAGCTACCCCCAGCAGCAGGCCAATAAGCAAAATGATGGATACCATGGAAATGGCACCCATCATCATAAGGCAAATGGCCGCAGCAAAGCACACGTCGGAGCTGGACGCGGACATACACATATGATTCTGTCGGGAAAACATCTTCATGACTGCGGCTCCTTTCGTGCTTGCTGAGTTTTGTATTACTATAATTCTTTAACTTGTCAAAGTCAAGTGTGGATGTTCACAAAATGTTCAAAAATATAGAGCGCTTCCTGTACAGAATATACAAATTGTGTCTGATTTCGGCAAAAAAGAAGGGGATAGCTGCGGCAACACTAACAGCGTAGGGCACAGTGGTGCCTGCCGCTGCGGCCAAAAACCGCCGCCGTCACCGGGAATGACAGCGGCAGTTTTGCATCAGATTTCACGCAAACAGATTGACTAAGATGAACAAGACCGGCTGGTGCAGCAGATAGAAGAACAGGGAATACTTTCCGACCCAGCGGAAAAACCGCAGGAGGAAGAAGTCGGCGTTCACCCGGGGCAGCAGGCTCTCTCTGCGGCGGTAGATGCTTTTGCCGAGAGCCGCGCCCACCAGGAACCAGCCCAGGCCCGGGAAGATGGGGAAATAGTCGCTGCCGACAAAAACACCCTCTGCCCGCAGGCCGATGGGAAAGAGATAAGGGACTTTCACCGTCAGGGTCTTCATCCAGAAGCCCAGGGCGATAAAGGCCGCGCCGATGACCGCCAGCGCCCAGAAGGGCAGCTTGCGGAACAGGGGATAAAGGATCATGCACAGGCCCAGCATATGAAGGATGCCGAACCAGATGCCGATGCCGGTGATCCCGATGACCTTGTCCATATAGAAGGTCACATAGCTGATGAGCAGGCCTGCGCCGAAGACCGTTACGCCCCGCTTGAGGGTCGAATGGGAGAAGGTCGCGCAGATGCCGGAGATCAGAACGAAGAAAACGTGGCCGTACTGCCGGACAAAGACGAACCACCCCGGCAGGGTAAAGCTCATGCCGCCGAAGCGGGACAGGTCAAAGACCAGATGCACGCAGATCATACCCAGGATGCAGATGCCACGCAGGGCGTCCAGCTCCCAGACGCGCGATTTTTGCGTCGTCATTGCTTTGCCTCCTCTTCTTCCTCTAATACCCGGTAGGCGACCTTGCCCACCAGGGTCTTGGGCAGCTCGTCGCGGAATTCGATCTCATAGGGCATGGCGTATTTTGCGATACGCTCCCGGCAATAGGCGAAAAGCTCCTGCCGGATGGCTTCGGAGGGTTCATAGCCGGGCCGAAGGACCACGAAAGCCTTGACCCGCTGCATTTTGTAGGGGTCCTTGACACCGATGACACAGGAGATCAGGACCTTCTCGTGGCCGTCGATGATGTTTTCCAGCTGGCTGGGATAGACATTGTAGCCGGAGGTGATGATCATGCGCTTGATGCGCTGACGGAAATAGACGAAGCCGTCGGTGTCCATGGAGCCGAGGTCGCCGGTGTGGAGCCAGATATGACCGTCGTCGTGGCGGCGTAGGGTCTGGGCGGTCTCCTCGGGATTGTTGAGATAGCCGGACATCACCGTCGGGCCGCAGATGCAGATCTCGCCCTCGGTACCGGCGGAGACCTCTTCGGTGGTGCCGGGCGCTACGATTTTATAATAAGTGTCGGGGAAGGGAATACCGATGGAGCCGTCTCTTGCGTAATCAACAGGCGTCAGGCAGCTTGCGGTGACACACTCGGTGGTGCCGTAGCCCTCACGGATCTGGACCTTCGCCTTGTGGGCGCGGAGGAAGGCGTCCACCTTGTGCTTCAGCTCCACGGACAAAGAGTCGCCGCCGCTGAAAACGCCCATAAGGAAGGACATATCCAAATTATCCAAGTCCGGTGTGCGCAGCAGGGCTTCAAACAAAGTGGGAACGCCGGGAATGAAGTTGGGATGCTTGGTTTTCAGCAGTTTGGCGTAGGTCTTGATGTTGAAATTGGGCACTAAGATACACTTTGCGCCGCCCACCAGAGCCGTATGGATACCGATGCCCAGACCGAAGCCGTGGAAGATGGGCATGACCGAGAGCATGGAGCAGCCGACAATCTTCTCATAGCCGCTGGCGGCGATGGTCTGCAGGGCCAGGGCGTTAAAGTTCAGGCTTGTCAGGCAGATACCCTTGGTGGTGCCGGTGGTGCCGCCGGAATAGAGAATGGAGGCGCAGTTCTCGGCGCGTCCGTCGTCGGGGGGAAGGGTGGCTGCGGCCTGCTTGAGGGCACGGGTCCAGAGGACATAGCTGTCGTCCTTGGGCAGCTTGGGGAACTTCCGTGCCTCCGTCAGGGAAAAGCCCAGCTTCAGCGCCAAGCCCAGTTCATCCTGGAGCCTGGCGATGAGCAGCATCGCGTTTCCCTTTGAGCGGGAAATGGCCGTATGGACCTTCCCGTAGAAGCGGTCCAGGGTCAAAATCGCCTTGCTCTCGGAGATGTCCAGGTAAAAGCTGATCTCCTCCGTTGCCGAGAGGGGATGGATCATGTTGGACACGGCGCCCAGACGGTTCAGGGCGTAGAAGCAGTCCAGCGCCTGGGGCGTGTTGGGCATACAGATGGTCACCCGGTCACCCTTGCGGATGCCCAGGGCGTAGAGGGCGCGGGCGGCAAGATCGATCCGCTGCAGGAAGGACTTGTAGCTGGTCCGGCGGCCCATGAATTCATAGGCGGTTAGGTCCGGATAGGTCCGGGCGGTCCGGGCCACAAGCTGATAGGTGGTCAGAGACGGATAGTCGATGCTTTTCGGCATGGAGCCGTAATAATCGAGCCATGGAGCTTTCAAAGTCATTTTACAATTTCCCTTTTCGTAAGATATACAAAATTAAAATAGCAGAATCCGCTGAAAAAAGAAAGATACAATTTTTTGCATTTGCCAAAGAAAGGGGGAATTTTTGCAGGGAGAAAAACTTGGGCTTTATTTCCGAAAGAAAATGTACTAAAATGTAGAAGAGAAACTAAAAAGGCGGAAAAGCTATGACTAAGAATTTTGAAGAACGTTTTTTGACTGCGCGGCGGGAATACATCGCCCGGCAGTTTTCCAATATGAATCCCCGGCAGCTTGAGGCGGTGCTGACCACGGAGGGACCGCTGCTGCTGCTGGCAGGGGCGGGAAGCGGCAAGACCACGGTGCTGATCCACCGTATTGCCAATCTGATCCGCTTTGGCTGCGGCGCGGACAGCAAGGAGATCCTGGAGAATGTCACCGAGGAGGACGTGATCTTTTTGGAGAGGGAGCTGTCCAACCCAACGGATAGCTGGTGCGCAGAACGCCTGTGTATGCTGCACCCTGCCGACCCATGGAGCATCATCGCCATCACCTTTACCAACAAGGCCGCCAACGAGCTGAAGGACCGTCTGGCCGGACTTCTGGGCGCTCAGGGCGAGGGCGTGTGGGCCATGACCTTCCACAGCGCCTGCTGCCGTATCCTGCGGCGGGAGATCGAGCGCCTGGGCTACAGCAGTAGCTTTACCATCTATGACACCGCCGATTCCGAGCGGGTCATGAAGGAGGTCCTGCGGGACCGTAACCTTGACGAGAAGGTATTCCCTCCGAGGGCTGTTCTGGGCTTGATTTCCAAGGCAAAGGACAAGCAGCAATCGCCTGTGGAATTTGCCAGCCATACCGGCGACGACTTCCGCCTGAAACGGATCGCCGAGCTTTACGGCGATTACCAGCAGCGTCTCAAGGCCGCCAACGCGGTGGATTTCGACGACATTATTCTGCTGACGGTCCAGCTACTGCAGCAGTTTGAGGAGGTGCGGGACTACTATCAGCGCAAATTCCGCTATGTCCTCATCGACGAGTACCAGGATACCAACAATCTGCAGTATCTTTTGGCCTCCCTCCTGGCCGGACGCTACGAAAACATCTGCGTGGTGGGCGACGACGACCAGAGCATCTACCGCTTCCGCGGTGCGACGATCCAGAATATTCTGGACTTTGAATCGCAGTTCCACGGGGCCAAGGTCATCCGCCTGGAGCAGAATTACCGCTCCACCCAGTCCATTCTGGACGCTGCCAACGCGGTAATCTCCAACAATTTGGGCCGCAAGGGCAAGCGCCTGTGGACCAACAACAGCGTGGGGGAGAAGATCCTCCACTATGAGGCCGCCAATGAGAGCGACGAGGCTGCTTTTGTCGCCAACAACATCCTCTCCGAGTCCAAGGGCAGGCATCTAAACGACTTCGCCATTCTTTACCGCACCAACGCCCAGTCCAACGCCCTGGAATATGCCTTCAAGCGCAGCGGTGTGCGCTACCGCATCATCGGCGGCACCCGTTTCTTTGACCGGGCCGAGGTCAAGGATATGCTGGCCTATCTCTGGGTCATCAACAACCGTGCCGACGACCTGCGCCTCAAGCGCATCCTCAACCAGCCGCCCCGGGGCATCGGCGCAAAGACGGTGGAGGCCATCGAGCGGCTGTGTACGGCGGCGGGCACGCCCATGTATACGGTCATCAGCGATCCCTACAATTATCCGGCCATGGAGCGCTCCGCCGCAAAGCTGATGGCCTTTACCGTCATGATCGAGGAGTGCGCCGAGCTGCTCAATACCCTGTCGCTGCCGGACTTCTATGAGGAGCTGCTCATCCGCACGGGCTATGTGGCCATGCTGGAGCAGAAGGACGATCTGGAGAACCGCGCCCGGCTGGAAAACGTCCGAGAACTGAAATCCTCCATTCTGACCTATATGGAGAATACCGACGAGCCTACCCTCAGCGGCTTTTTGGAGGAGATCGCTCTCTACACGGACATTGAGCAGTATGACAAGGACGCCGACGCGGTGGTGATGATGACCATGCACGCGGCAAAGGGTCTGGAATTCCCCAATGTCTATATCGTCGGCTGCGAGGAAGGGTTGTTTCCCGGGATGCGCTCCATCGGTGACCGGGAGGAGATGGAGGAGGAGCGCCGCCTGTGCTACGTCGCCATCACCCGGGCGAAACAGCGGCTGACCATCACCAGCGCCCGTCAGCGTATGCTCTACGGCCATACCACTGTCAACCGGCCCTCCCGGTTCCTCAAGGAGATCCCCGAGGAGCTGCTGCTGGAAAAATCCTCCGCTGCGCCCAAGCCCTGTTCCGATTACGGCGCTTATGCGCCCAAGCCCCAAACGCCGCGCCGCAGTATCGATTCCTTTATGACGCCGAAAAGAACCGCTGCCGCGCCGGAATTTTTCAAGGGCGATATGGTCGTTCACGATGTTTTCGGCAGGGGCATGGTCCTCAATGTACTGAAAATGGGCAACGACGCCATGTTGGAAATCGCCTTTGACCAGGTGGGGACCAAGCGCCTCATGGCAGGCGCGGCTTCCACCCGCATGAAAAAACAGGCATAACATCCCGCCCGCCGCCATAGGAATAGGCGGGGTGATAGGATGACACATGCCCAGCGAAACCGTCTGCGGCTGATCGTGGCGGTGACGGTGATTATTATTTCCGGCCTGACACTGCTGTTCCGCATCCGGCTTGCGCCGATGGCGGAGCAGCTGATAGTGACCCAGGTGGACAATCAGGCCTCCGACGCCATCAATGCCGCCATTGCGGATCAGATCGCCGAGGGTGAATTTGATTACGATCGAATGGTTACAATCGAAAAGGACGCCAACGGAAATGTGACGGCCATCCGGACCAACATCGGCGAGCTGAACCGCCTGAAGACCAGCGTCCTTCAGCGTATGGATGAAAAGCTGGAGCAGCTCTCTACGGAGCAGCTCGGTGTGCCCATCGGTTCCGTTCTCCTGCCGGAGCTGTTTTCCGGCCGGGGACCGCTGGTGCCGGTGCGGGTGCTGGCGGTCAGGACCTCCGATGCCTCCTTCCGTAACAGCTTCCAGTCGGCAGGCATCAACCAGACATTACATTCCATTTATATCGACATCCACGTCTGCATCACCATCCTGACCTGGACGGGGACGAGTGAGATCAACGTGGACTCCGCCGTTGTGGCGGCGGAAACGGTCATTGTCGGCACGGTGCCGACCACTTACTTTGGCATGGAGGAGCTACCATGAATCCGAAAGAAGAAATCGCGCGGCTGACCGCCCTGTTGGAGGAAGCCAACCACAAATATTATGTCCTGGACGCGCCCACCATGGCGGATTTTGAATATGACCGCCTGCTGCGGCAGCTGGAGGAACTGGAGGCGCAGTATCCCGAATACGCCTCGCCGCTGTCTCCCACCAAGCGCGTCGGCGGCGCGGCGCTGAGCAAATTTGAGAAATATGTCCACGAGGTGCCGCTGGAAAGCCTGCAGGACGTGTTTTCCGAGGACGAGGTCCGGGACTTTGACGCAAAGCTCCGGGAGACCGTCCCGGAGGCCCTTTACAGCGTGGAGCCCAAGGTGGACGGCCTCTCCGTGGCATTGGAATATATCGACGGCAGCTTTGTCCGCGGCGCGACCCGTGGCGACGGCGTGACGGGGGAGGACGTGACGGAGAACCTCAAGACCATCCGTTCCATCCCCATGCACCTTGAAAACGCGCCCCACCGTCTTATCGTGCGGGGCGAGGTGTTCATGTCCCGGGAGGTGTTCGAGCAGCTCAACGCCGCACGGGAGGCAAAGGGCCAGAGCCTTTTTGCCAATCCGAGAAACGCCGCAGCGGGCAGTCTGCGCCAGTTGGACCCTGCCGTGGCAGCGGAGCGGAAGCTGGATATCCTGATCTTCAATCTCCAGCTTGCCGAGGGTGTGGAGTTTCAGACCCACGGACAGACCCTGGATTATTTGCGGGAGCGGAAATTCAAGGTCATTCCTTACTGGCTGTGCAATACGGCCGAGGAGGCGATTTTGCGCATCCGCGACATTGGGGAAAACCGCTACGATTTTCCCTTTGACATCGACGGCGCGGTGGTCAAGCTCAACGACCTGGCCCAGCGAAAGGTTCTGGGCAGCACAGCGAAATTCCCCCGCTGGGCCTGTGCCTATAAGTACCCGCCGGAGGTCAAGGAGACCGTCCTGCAGGATATCGTGGTCCAGGTGGGCAGAACGGGCGTCCTGACACCAAAGGCCGTTGTCGCACCGGTGCGTCTTGCCGGCACCACCGTGACCAACGCCACCCTGCACAATCAGGATTTCATCTCCGAAAAGGACATCCGCCTGGGCGATACGGTCAAGATCCGCAAGGCAGGGGAGATCATCCCGGAGATTCTGGAGGTCGTTCTCTCCAAGCGCCCGGAGGGCACCGTGCCTTACCGTCTGCCGGCAGTCTGTCCCGTCTGCGGCGCACCGGTGGAGCGGGACCCGGACGGTGCCGCCATGCGCTGCACCGGCATCGAATGTCCTGCCCAGCTCACCCGAAATATCGCCCATTTTGTCTCCCGCAACGCCATGGACATCGAGGGCCTGGGCGACGCCATCGTAGAGCAGCTCATCGCCCTGGGCCATATTTCCTCTCCGGCGGACATTTACTATCTGAAGCTGGACGATCTGAAAACCCTCTGGAAGAGCGGCGAAAAGGCGGCAAGCAAGCTGCTGGATGCCATCGAGGCCAGCAAAGCTAACGACGTCAGCCGCCTGATCTTCGCCCTGGGCATACGGCAGGTTGGAGAAAAAGCGGCAAAGGTGCTGGCCAAAACCTTCGGCTCTCTGGACGCTCTGATGAACGCGACCCGCGAGGAGCTGACCCAGGTGCGGGACGTGGGTGCTGTGACGGCGGAAAATATCGCCGCCTGGTTTGAAAATCCCCAGTCCGTCCACATGATCTCCCGGCTGCGGGAGGCGGGGGTCAACTTCCTCAGCACCGCTAAGCAGGAGGACCGGCGCTTTGAGGGAATGACCTTCGTCCTGACGGGAGCCCTGTCCCTCTTTACCCGCGACGAGGCCACGGAGAAAATCGAAGCCTGTGGCGGAAAAGCCTCTGGCTCCGTTTCCAAAAAGACCACCTATGTGGTAGCGGGAGAAAACGCGGGCAGCAAGCTGAAAAAGGCCAACGAGTTGGGAATTCCCGTTCTCAGCGAGGAGGAATTCTTAAATATGCTTGCATAACGGGCGGAATTATGCTATCATAAGCGAGTTGCGCCCGGAAAACGACCTGCGCGGAAAGGGAGAAACACATGAGAAAATTCCTTGCGATCATTGTTTGCAGACTGATAAAATTCATCGGCGGCTTAGTGGGAAAGGGGACAAGCCTGCCGGGCAAATTTGCCCTCAAGCTCTGTCCCGACGTACTGCGCCGCATTGAACTGCCCAAAACCGTTGTGGCCGTCACCGGTAGCAACGGCAAGACCTCCACGGTAGAGATGATCGCCTCGGTCCTGCAGGCTGCGGGAAAGACCGTCGCCTACAACGCCGAGGGCTCTAACCAGATCGAGGGCGTCACCACTATGATCCTCAGCTCCTGCACCCTGAGCGGAAAAATGAAACAGGACGTGCTGCTGATCGAGTCGGACGAGCGCTATGCCAAGCTGACCTTCCGCTGGTTCCATCCGACCTACTATGTCATCACCAACCTCTACCGCGACCAGCTTACCCGCAACGGCCATCCCGAATGGGTCTTTGACGCCATTGCCGAGAGCATCCACGACGATACGACCCTGCTGCTCAACGCCGACGACCCCATGGTCTCGCTCTTTGGGCGGGGCAGGGACAAGGTTCTGTGGTTTGGCCTTGACCACTCTGCGACTGACACCGACTCGTTCTCAGGTGCCTACAACGACGGCCTGTACTGCCCGGTGTGCGGCAAGCCCATGGTGTATGACTACTACCACTTCAACCATGTGGGCAGCTACCGCTGCACGGCCTGCGGCTTTGCCCGCCACGGAACGGACTTCACCGTCACCGGCATCGACCTGGATGAAAGCCGCATCACGGTCAACGGAGAGAATGAGATCCGCCTGGCCTTCCGCAGCATCTATAATATATATAACATTCTGTCAGCCTACGCCGTCTGCACCCTTGTGGGCGTACCCGAGGCGGAGACGGCCAGGCGGATGAGCAACTATATCCTGAAAAACGGCAGATACGTGGAATTCACCCTGGGCAGCCACAAGGGCACTTTCCTGATCTCCAAGCACGAAAATTCCATCTCATATGATATGTCCCTGAAATATGCCCTGGCGGGAAACAAGCCTTGCAGCTTCGTCATCATCGTCGACGCCGTCAGCCGGAAGTATTTCACCAGCGACACCTCCTGGCTCTGGGACATCGACTTCGGACAGCTTGCCAGCGCCTCGGTGAAGAACATCTATCTCTGCGGCAAATACTGCAACGATCTGGCAATGCGCTTCTCCTTTACGGGTATTCCCGCAGAAAAGATCAAGGTCTTTGAGGACATTGACGCAGCCTGTGCAGAGCTTCGCAGCAGCGGCGACGAGCAGTTGTTTGCCGTGACCTGCTTCTCGGACAAGGAGAAATTCATGTCCAACGTGACTGTGAAATGAGGATGGCTATGGAAAAAAAGCTCCTGCATCTTTATGATGACGTGATGAATCTCTACGGAGAATATGCCAACGTGGCGGTTTTGGCGCGGTACCTGCGGGACCTGGGCTTCCAGGTGCAGGTGGAGACGCTTTCCCTCTATGAAACGAAGGACATCTCCGGCTACGATTTCTATTATATGGGCTCCGGCACAGAGCGAAAGCAGAAGCTGGCCATGACGCAGCTCATGCAGTACCGGGAGGCACTGGCGGCAGCCTGCGATGAAGGAAAAACCATGCTCTTTACGGGCAACAGCTTTGAGCTTCTGGGCCGGACCGTCACCGATGCCGCCGGAAATACCTATGAGGCTTTGGGCCTGGCGGACTTTACGACGGTGGAGAGCAAGCGCCGCATCACCGGCGACTGCATTATGAGCTTTGACGGTTTTCCTGAGCCGCTGGTGGGCTTTATCAACAAGTGCAGCCGAACCTGCGGCGTGAAAACACCCCTGTTTCAGACGGAAATGGGCTTCGGCAACGAGGCAGAACGGGGCGCCGAGGGCTTCCGCAAAAACAACTGTCTGGGTACCCACCTGACCGGCCCCATCCTGGTAAAGAATCCCGCCATGCTCCGCTATGTAGCTGGGCTTCTCGGCGCGGAGCACCCGGAGCAGGTGCGCTATGACTTCATGGAAAAGGGTTATGAGACCACCGTCTCCGAGCTAACAAAACGTATGGAGGCTATGAAATAAAGAACAACGGCTGCGAAATCCGATTTCGCAGCCGTTAAACTTTCTTCCTGAGTATGCAAAGACAGGCATTATAGAATGTTGTTATAGTGCAGAAGAAGCAAAACGCAGACCGTGAGAATCACCACAGCGGCGATCCAGACCCACACTTTTCCTTTGCGCGCGGGCCTGGTGGCGAGGCTGCTCTGGGGGAACAGGCCGACGCGGCGCAGACCCTGCACCAGCGGACGGTAGAGCAGGATCGTAATGGCACTGTTGAGGCCGCTTTTCAGCAGGTTAAAGGGCAGAAACACGGGAACGAGCATTGCCGCCACGTCGGCACGGGAGGTCCCCATGTAGAGAGGCGTCAGTGCATAATTCCAAAGGAGCATCACCACTGTCATGGACAGGGAGCCGAGAAGCAGGCCGAGAACTGCGCCGGACAAGGTGTGCTTTTTTTTGTAAATAACAGCGGCAGTTCCGGCAAAGGCGGCGGAGCTTAAAAAGTTCATTACCATACCGATCCAGCCCGTTGAGCTGATGGTCAAAAACTCCAGGAACGAGACGACCAGGGAGATGATCAGCGCGGCGGACGGACCGTAGAGGAAGCCGCCGAAAGCGATGATCACATCCTTCGGTTCATAGTTGAGAAAGAGAACGGCGGGGATCCGCACCAGTGCGACGACGACAAAGGCCACGGCGCAGAGCATGGCGAGGACGGTCAGCTTTTTGGTTTGTTCGTGCTTCATTTGTAAATGCCTCCAACGATAAAAATGCCCGAAGGTAGATCCTCCGGGCATAAAAATAAAACAAGAATTCTATAAGCACGTCTTCTTCCATCCAGACTTTACTGTCGGTATCGGAATTGCACCGATTCCTGCGCAAAAGCGCTCGCGGACTTTACCGCCGGTCGGGAATTTCACCCTGCCCTGAAGACCAATATTCGATTGTAATTAATTATAACCGATTTGTAATCAAAATGCAAGTCTTTTTTTGCATTTCCTTTTATGTTATAATCAATGTGTCATTCTGCAGGTGCTTCCTGTGACGGAGCCACGGATTCACCGGTTTCCGCCGGAAGCTCTGTCGGCTCCGTGGCGGAGGACGTATCCTCCGTGGGTATCGTTTCACCGGGCTTCTGGAAGCCGTGGATGATGCCGTCGGGCGCGGTGTTGGTCACGTCGCCACCGATGATGCGTCCCTCATAGACCAGAATACTGGCGTAGACCGGCTGGGTCGCGTCGGGATAGTTCAGGATCTCATAGACGTAGCGCATGGCCTCTTTTCCTGCGTAGGCGGTCAGATCGAAGCCCTGGCTTTTTTGCAGATCGTTGTAGCGGGCGAAGACCTCATTGTCGGCGGCGTCGGGGATCTTGACCTTCTGGACCTCCGTCGGCTCGCCGTTGACGCTCCAGCCGAAGGTAGCCAGATAGGCGATGCGGTCGTCGTTGGTCTCACCGACGGGCGCGCCGTCCGGCACAAGTCCGCCGCCGGAGGTAGCCAGGAGAACGATGATCAGGATCGCGGCCAGCAGGATGAGCCCCGCCGCAAGGAGCTTGGATTTCGATAATTTGGCAGTCAGAACAAACATAGGATCCCCCCGAATAAGTAATTGTTGGTGGTAAACTGTATGTCCGCCCGGGGGAAAATATGCCGGAAGGAGCATCGCTATGGAGCGGTTGGACCGTTTTCTCTCAGAAGCGGGGGTGGAATCCCGCAGAAAAATCAAAGAGGTCATCCGCTCCGGCCGTGTCACGGTCAACGGCGAGACCGTCCGTCTGCCGGATCAGAAGATCGACGAGGCGACTGCGGAGGTGACCCTGGACGGTGAAAGGATCGGCAGGGAAGAGAAAACCGTAGTCATTATGATGCACAAGCCGGCGGGATGCGTTACGGCGGCGTCGGATGCAATGCACCGAACCGTGATGGAATACCTGCCGGAGCGTTACCGCCGCCTCATGCCCATCGGGAGACTGGACAAGGAGACGGAGGGCCTGCTGCTGTTTACCAACGACGGCGATCTGGCCCACCGCCTGATCTCTCCCAAACGGGGCATTGAAAAATCCTACTATGCCGAGCATCCCGGAACGGCGACCCAGGAGGACGTTGCCGCCTTTGCCGAGGGCTGCGTTCTGAGGGATGGTACCAAGTGCCTGCCTGCGGTTTTGGAGCCTCTGGGCGAGGGGAAAAGCCTTGTGCGGGTCCGGGAAGGGAAGTATCACCAGGTCCGCCGGATGCTTGCCAGCCGGGACAAACCGGTCTCCTATCTGCGGCGGATCTCCGAGGGCAGTCTGGAATTGGGAGACCTGCCGGTTGGAATGACTCGTGTGCTTACAAAAGAAGAAATTGCACAATTAGAGTCTGTGGATTTTGACGAATAATTTTTCAATGAAAAATAGAACGTTTTGCTCAAAAAAAGAGCGGTGCTTTGTCCATAATGACGAAAAATTGTAAAAATTTCATAAAAACCGAGCACTGAATTGAAATAAAATGTCTAAAACCTCTTGCAATCTGTAGAAAAATGCGGTATGATAGCAATTAGAATTTTGCCGAATATGGGCATTTTTCCGAAAGACGAAGGAGGACGGCTTATGTCAAGTCGTATTTTTCAGAGTGTGATTGAGCAGCTCGCAGAAGCTTCCAAAGTAACCATAGGCGTGATTGACGCGGAAGGCACCGTCGTTTCTTGCTCCAACACCGCACTGATGGGCGTGAAGTTCCCGGAGACGACCAACGCTATCACAGCGCTGCGGGAGGATCCCGTGTGCGTGGACAACCGCGTATTTCTGCCCCTGAAGGGCTGGAATCCGACCTATGGCTTCGCCGTATTTGTCGAAGGCAGTGATGAACAAGCCGTTTCCTTTTGCCGGATGTCCCAGGTAACGCTGAACGTTACCAAGACCCACTACGAGGAAAAGCACGACAAAGGGACCTTTGTCAAAAACATCATCACCGACAACATTCTGCCGGGGGACATCTATATCCGCGCCAAGGAGCTGCAGTTCCAGACGGAGCTGCCCCGGGCGGTGTTCCTGGTCCGCCAGAAGGGCCGTGCCGATGTGGCGGTGGTGGAGCTGCTGCAGTCCATGTTCGACGACCAGCAGCAGGATTTTGTCATCAGCGTCAATGAAACGGACATCGCTGTGGTCCGCCAGGTCAGCCCGGACATCACCGGCGAGGAGCTGATGCAGATCGCCAAGACCATCGAGGACCGACTGAAGACAGAGCTTTTCGCCCGCACGACCATCGGCATCGGCACCGTTTCCGAGCATCTGCGGGAGCTGGCCGATTCCTACAAGGAGGCTCAGGTGGCCATCGAGGTCGGCAAGGTCTTCGACACGGAAAAGACCATCATCAACTATAAGAATCTGGGCATCGGCCGTCTGATCTACCAGCTGCCCACCACCCTCTGTGAGATCTTCCTCTCCGAAGTCTTCAAGAAAAACTCCATCGACTCTCTGGACCAGGAGACCCTTTTCACCATCAATATGTTCTTTGAGAACAGCCTCAATGTATCTGAGACTTCCCGCAAGCTGTTTGTACATCGCAATACGCTGGTCTACCGTCTGGAAAAGATCAAGAAGCTGACAGGTCTTGACCTGCGCGAATTCGACGACGCCATCATCTTCAAAGTCGCGCTTATGGTCAAGAAGTATCTCGCCTCCCGCGAGAACCGAATGATGTAAGAAACTTGGTGTAACTATGATTGATTTAGTCAACGTGACAAAAACCTACGAAACCGGTACCCACGCCCTCAATGGCATTGATATGCACATTGATGACGGCGAGTTCGTGTTTCTGGTCGGTGCGTCCGGCTCCGGCAAGTCGACCATTATCAAGCTGCTGACGGCGGAGCTGAAGCCCACCTCCGGCTCCATCCTGGTCAACGGCTACAAGCTGGAATCCATCAAGCGCTCCTCGGTGCCCTATATGCGCCGCACTCTGGGCGTTATCTTCCAGGATTTCCGCCTCATCGAAAACAAGACGGTCTATGAGAACGTGGCCTTTGCCATGCGCGTCATCGGTGCCTCTGCCAAGGAGATCAAAAAGCGCGTTCCCTACGTGCTGGAGCTGGTCGGCCTGGAGAACAAGGGCCGCCGCCTTCCCAACGAGCTTTCCGGCGGTGAGCAGCAGCGTGTGGCCATTGCCCGCGCCCTTATCAACAATCCGACCATGATCATTGCCGACGAGCCTACAGGCAACCTGGACCCGGCGCGTTCCTTTGAGATCATGCTCCTGCTGGAGCAGATCAACGCCCTGGGTACCACGGTCATGGTCGTCACCCATGAAAAGGGCCTGGTGGACCGCTTCACCAAGCGTGTGGTCGCCATCGACGAGGGCCGCGTCATCAGCGACGGAATGGACGGGTATTATAATTATGAAGCATAATAATTTCGGTTATCTGTTGGGCGAGGGCGTCCGCGCTATGTTCAAGCACGGCTTCATGTCCTTTGCCGCTATCTGCATCACGGTGGCCTGCCTGGTCATCATCAACAGCTTTGCGCTGATTTCCTACAATCTTGACCTGACCGTCGGCGAGGTCCAGAAAGAGCTTCGCATCGTCGTGTGCATTGACGAGAACTATACCGAGGCTGAGTCCAAGAGCGTCGGCTCCGATATCAATCTGCTGCCCAACGTTGCAAACGCCGAATTTGTTTCACGTCAGCAGGCCCTTGAGGATTTCATCGGTGACTCCGACGCGTCGTTGTTTGAGGGACTGGAGGCTGACGCCATGCGCGACCAGTTCGTCGTTACCCTGGTGGACAACGCCCAGGTAGCTGAAACCAAGGAGGCGCTGGAAAACATCAACGGCGTCAGCGACGTCTATGCCGATATTGAGGTGGGCAACGCCCTGGCAACGATCCGCACGGTGCTGTATATTGCCTCCCTGGCCATTGCCGCCGTGCTGCTGATCGTCTCCCTGATCATCATCTCCAACACCATCCGTCTTGCCATGCTGGACCGGCGGGAGGAGATCGCCATCATGAAAATGGTGGGTGCCACCAACAGCTTTATTCGTTTCCCGTTCTTTGTGGAGGGCTTCTTCCTGGGCCTGTTCGGCGCAGTGTTTTCCTTCTTCATCGAATGGGGCCTCTATGAGGTTCTGCGCAAGGCCGTTTTGAACACCGGCCTTAAGGTCATAACCATTATCCCGTTCACCGACATGCTTGTTCCCATGGCGTTGGTCTGCTGCGTTGCCGGTTTTGTCATCGGTATTTTCGGCAGCGTCATGTCCATCCGCCGTTTCCTTAAGGTGTAAGGGAGCAGGCGTCTTTCCCCGGAAAGGAGACCTATGATGTATAAGTACAGAAGAGCTATTATTTCCGTTATCGCGCTGTTACTGGTGATTTCACTTCTGGCTGGCTTTGTGGTCATGCTGGTCAACGCCAAAAGCTCCTCCGAGATCCAGGCGGAGATCGACGAGCTGGAAAAGAAATCCGATGAGCTTGCCTCCCAGCGCGAGGACCTGGAAAATGAGATCTCGCAGAATGAAAGCCAGACGCTTGACCTGGTGCAGCAGAAGTCCCAGGTGGACCGGGACATTGAGCTGACCCGGCAGGAGATCGAGCTGGTCAACGAGCAGATCCACCAGTACAATCTGCTGATTTCCGAAAAGCAGGCGGAGCTGGATGAACTGAAAGCCGAGCAGGACGACCTGTTTGAGCGCTATAAGCTGCGTATGCGCGCCATGCAGGAACGCGGTGAGGTAACTTTCTGGTCCGTCCTTCTGGAAGCCGACAGCTTTGCCGATATGCTTAACTGCCGCGCTATGATCGAGGAGATCGCCAAGACCGATCAGCGTATGATGGATGAAATGCGCGATCTGGCCGCTGAGGTGATTGACGCCAAGGACGCTCTGGCCCAGGAAAAGATCAAGCTGGAGGAGACCAAGGCACAGCTTAATGCAGCGGAAGAAGAGCTGGACGAAAAACGCGCCGAATCCGACGCACTTCTTGCAGAACTCAATGCCAATCGTGCCGAACTGATCGAGGCCGCAAAGAAATATGAGGAAGAGGAAGCAGCCCTCAGCGACCAGATCGCGGCCCTGGAGGCGGAGCGTACAGAGGCACTGCGTCAGGAATGGTTGGCTGCCCATCCGCCTGAGACGAGCAACAACAACGGCGGCGATAACAGCGGCGAGGTCAACTATCCCAGCACCAACGAAAGCTTCCTGTTCCCGGTGGACCGCAGCGGCTTTGTAATGTATACCAGCACCTACGGCTACCGCGTTCACCCCATCACGGGTAACTACTCTATGCACAATGGTCTGGATCTGGCCTGCTACCAGGGCACGCCCATCTACGCCAGTAAGAGCGGCACCGTTACCACTGCTACCTACAATTATGCCTACGGCTACTATGTGACCATCAACCATTATGACGGCTTTTCCACCCTCTACGGACATATGACCAACTATGTGGTCAGTGAGGGTGACTACGTGGAGCGTGGACAGGTCATCGGTTATGTCGGTTCCACCGGCTATTCCACCGGACCCCACCTGCATTTCACCGTCTACTATAACGGCTCGACGGTCAATCCCGCCGCCTACATAGGCTAAAAATAGGAAACGACAAGAGTTTTTGTCGTTTTATAAAGCCGAATCGCCGATTTGCGCGCCGCTGCGCGGCAGCCGCAAATCATGGCTAATATAGTTAGCGCCATTTTAATGTCGCTTACTATAAAAACATTCCCAGAGTCTGCGCTTCGCAGGCTCTGGGTATATTCGCACTTGGAGTGAGTTATGAAACATCTGACAAAAACTATGATCTGCCTTCTGCTTGTGACCGCTGTTGCCCTGTCTTGTGTGGGCTGCGGCCTGAATCCGGAGCTGCTGGACCGCGTAAGGGAGCAGCAGAAGGAAACAGTTCCCGCCGAAACGGAGGAAAACGCCGATTACCAGAATAAACTGGATGAAATCCTGAATATCCTCAACACCTATTACGTCGATGACTACTCCACGGAGGACCTGGGGGATTATCTGGCAGAGGCGGCCATCGCCTCCACCGGGGACCGCTGGAGCTACTATATCAGCGCCGACGAGTATTCGGCCTATCTGGAAAGCAATGCCAACGCCTATGTGGGCATCGGCGTGACCATCCAGCTTGTGCAGGAAACCGACCCGGGCTTTACCATCGTATCAGTCACCCATGAAAGTCCTGCCGAGGAGGCCGGACTACAGAACGGAGACATGATCGTCGGCGTGGAGGGCCAAAATGCTGCGGAGCTGGGCATGACCGGCACCCAGCAGCTGGTCCGCGGGGAAGAAGGAACGGACGTGACCATTACCGTGGAGCGTAACGGTCAGCGCTTTGACGTGACCATTACCCGCCGTATCATCGAGGTTGACGTGGTGGTCTATGAGCTACTGGAAAGCGGCGAGGGCTATATCAAGATCAACAATTTTGACACCCACTGCGCCCGGGACACTATTGCTGCCATCGAGGACCTGCGCGGCCAGGGCCCGACGGCTTTGATCTTTGACCTGCGCTTCAATCCCGGCGGCATGAAGGATGAGTTGGTTAAGGTGCTGGATTATCTGCTGCCGGAAGGCCCCCTGTTCCGCTCTGTGAATTATAAGGGAGAGGAAGAGGTAGACTACTCCGACGAGGACTGCCTGGATATGCCCATGGCTGTCATCATCAACGGCGATTCCTATTCTGCGGCGGAATTCTTTGCCGCTGCCCTGCAGGAATATGAGGCCGCCGTCATCGTCGGCACCCAGACCTGCGGCAAGGCCAACTATCAGCAGACCTTCCGCCTCAGCGACGGCTCTGCCATCGCCATTTCCACGGGCCACTATCAGACGCCCAACGGCGTGACCCTGGACGGTATCGGTGTGACACCGGATATCATCGTGGAGGTGGATGAGGAAACCTATTTCGATCTCTACTATGAAAAGGTGGAAAAGGCCGACGATGCCCAATTGCAGGCGGCCATCAGCGCTCTGCACAAATAATGCTTGACAGAAGCGGCACCTTTCTTCTATAATCATTGCGCATAATTTTAAGTTTTAGCGTTGGAGGTTTTTGGCATGGCAAAAGAATACAAACTGACCAGGGAACGCCTGAAGGCTCTGGAGGAAGAGCTGAACTACCTGAAGACCACCAGAGAGAAAGAAGTCGCGGAGCAGATCAAGGAAGCCCGTTCTTTCGGCGATCTCTCCGAGAACAGCGAGTACGATGAGGCGAAAAATGAACAGGCCAAGCTCTATGGACGGATCGCGGAGATCGAGAACATTCTGACCTACGCGGTGGTCATCGACGAGACGACGGATGCCGAGGCAGAGGACCGCGTCGGTCTGGGCTGCACCGTCAAGGTACGCGACATCGAATTTGACGAGACCGATGTTTTCGCCATTGTCGGCTCTCAAGAGGCCAACCCCATGGAGAAGCGCATTTCCGACGATTCTCCCTTCGGCAAGGCCATGCTGGGCAGACACATCGGCGACATCGTAGAGGTCGAGGCCCCTGTCGGTGTGATCAAATTTGAGATTCTTGACGTAAACAGATAAAATAATTGAAAGCTGCCTGCGGGCAGAAATGGAGAGGAATATGGCAAAGTTTGTACCCCAGGAGGAGCTGTCCCTGGTCGACCAGGTGCGGATCCGCAGAGAAAAGCTGGAGCAGCTGCGTCAGGAGGGCCGTGACCCCTTTACGCAGACGAAGTTTGATGTCACGGCCACCGCTGCCGGGATCAAGGAGCAGTTTGAGCAGATGGAGGGTTCGCCCGTCGCTGTGGCAGGCCGTCTCATGAGCAAGCGCGGCATGGGCAAGGTCATTTTCTGCGACCTGCAGGACGACACCGGGCGCATCCAGCTCTACTTGAAGTTTGACGAAATGGAGCAGGCTGCGTTTGAGGACTGCCGCAAGCTGGACATCGGCGACATCGTCGGTGTCAACGGCGACGTTTTCCGCACCCAGCGGGGCGAGATCTCCGTCCGCGCCCACTGCGTAACGCTGCTTTCCAAGGCCCTGCTGCCGCTGCCGGATAAATTCCACGGCCTGACCAATGTGGAAACCCGCTACCGCCAGCGCTATGTGGATCTCATCGCCAATCCTGAGGTCAAGGACACCTTTGTCAAGCGCAGCATGATCCTGCGGGAGCTGCGCGCATTTCTGGATTCCAAGGGATTTTTGGAGGTGGATACCCCCATCCTGACGCCCTTTGAGATCGGCGCGTCGGCCCGTCCGTTCTTCACCCACCACAACACCCTGAACATGGACATGGTCCTGCGCATCGAGACGGAGCTTTACCTGAAGCGGCTGGTGGTC
Source organism: uncultured Clostridia bacterium (assembly GCA_946061345.1). Lineage (GTDB taxonomy): Bacteria > Bacillota > Clostridia > Oscillospirales > Oscillospiraceae > JAZOXB01. The sequence continues at coordinate 36,899 of CAMGRA010000001.1, forward strand.
GGCGGCATGGAGCGGGTCTATGAGGTGGGCCGCATCTTCCGCAACGAGGGTATGGACCCCAAGCATAACCCCGAATTTACCACCATCGAGCTTTACCAGGCTTATACCGACTACCACGGCATGATGGATCTGGTAGAGGAAATGATGAAGACTGTCGCCCAGAAGGTCTGCGGCACCCTGCAGATCCAGTATCAGGGCAAGCAGATCGACCTGAGCCATTGGGAGCGCATGACCATGGTGGAGGCGGTCAGGAAGTATTCCGGTGTGGACTTCGATACTGTTGCCACCGACGAGGAAGCCGTCGCTCTGGCCAAGGAGCACCACGTGGCTCTGCCGGAGATTCCCACCAGGGGCGCGATCCTGGCGGAGTTCTTCGACGCCTTTGTGGAGGAACAGCTGATCCAGCCCACCTTTATCTATGACTACCCCGTGGAGAACAGCCCCCTTGCCAAGCGCAAGGCCTCTGATCCAGCCTTTACGGAGCGCTTTGAGTATTTCATCAACGCTACGGAGTTTGGTAACGCCTTCAGCGAGCTGAACGACCCCATCGACCAGAAGGAACGCTTTGAGCGCCAGGTGGCCGAGCGCCGTATGCTGGACCCAAAGAGCAACGCCCAGGTCGATTATGACTATGTCACCGCCCTGGAATACGGCCTCCCGCCCACGGGCGGACTGGGCTTCGGCGTTGACCGTCTGGTCATGCTCCTGACCGACTCGGCCTCCATCCGCGACGTGCTGCTTTTCCCGACAATGAAGCCTATTGACAAGTAAAAGTCGAAAAAACCCAGTGTTTATGC
>CAMGRA010000002.1 GCA_946061345.1 uncultured Clostridia bacterium
CCGGGTGCTGCGGCTGGAAAAAAACTGCGGCCACGGCGCGGCAAGACGGGCGGGATTAGAGGCCTGCCGGTGTGAGCTGGTTGCCCTGATGGATGCCGACGATATCTGCGTGCCGGAGCGGTTTGCACTGCAGACGGCGGCTTTTGCGGCCCATCCTGAGGCTTGTGTCATCGGCGGACAGATCGAGGAATTTATCGGTACGCCGCAGCAGACCGTGGGAAAGCGTGTGGTTCCGCTGACAGATGCGGAGATCAAGGCATATATGAAAAAACGCTGTCCTTTCAATCAGGTCACCGTCATGCTTCGCAAGCAGGCAGTCGGGGAGGCCGGCGGCTATTTGGACTGGTACTGCGACGAGGATTATTATCTTTGGCTCCGGCTATATCTGGCGGGAGGCTGCTTTGCCAACGTACCCGAGACCCTGGTCATGGTCCGCGTTTCCGGGGAAATGTACGCCCGCCGCGGCGGACGGAAGTATTTTCAAAGCGAGGTTCGGCTGCAAAAATATATGTACCGGCAAGGGATCATCACCTTCCCGCAATACTGCGTCAATGTGGTGAAACGATTCATCGTGCAGCTTCTGCTGCCGAACAAATTACGCGGCTGGGTATTCCGCCGCCTGGCACGGGAGTAAGTATGGCTGAAAAGAAATACAAAATCGGATATACCGCAGGCGTTTTTGACCTGTTCCACATCGGACATTTGAATATCCTCCGGCGCGCCAAAGAATTGTGCGAGGTTCTTATCGTCGGCGTGACGACGGATGAGCTTTGCCTGCAGCGGAAAGGAAAGCACCCTGTTGTCTGCGAGCATGATCGTATGGAGCTTGTCGCTGCCATCCGCTATGTGGACCGGGTGATTGCGCAGAAGGACATGGACAAGCGGAAAGCGGTTCTGGCCTGTCACGCAGACGCGGTATTCGTCGGCTCTGACTGGCAGGGTACACCCGCATGGCAGCAGTACGAACGTGAGCTGGCCGAGATCGGCTGCGACGTGGTGTATTTTCCCCATACAGAGGGCGTTTCCTCCTCCATCCTGCGAGAGCGGCTGGAGGCACGATAAGAGGGCTTCCGCCCCAAAGCGGGCGCGGAAGATGCCACTGTTTTTAGCGAAAAGACCGACTACAAGGGGATGTGAACACTTGGCTGTTGAGAATTCCGCGAACTCTATCGCCGCGGTTCAGAAAAAGATCCTGGAGATCATGCGATATATCGACAGGCTTTGCCGGGGAAACGGCATTACTTACTGCATCATGGGCGGAACGGCCCTGGGGGCGGTCCGCCACGGCGGCTTCATCCCCTGGGACGACGACCTGGATATTTTTATGACGCCGGACCAGTATGAGAAGTTCCATCGGGTATTCCTTCGGGAAAACAGCGATACCTTTGTGCTGCAGGAATGGCGCACGACAAAGCAGTATCTGGAATATGCCAAGGTGCGCATGAACGGCACGACCTTTATCGAGCACTGCTTTTCCGACTGTCCGGAGATGCATCACGGCATTTACGTGGACATTATGATACTTCACAAGGTGCCGAAAAACCGGCTGGTCCAGCGTCTGGTGTATCTGGAATCCAAATATGTGACTCTCTATGGCCTGTCCCAGCGCAACTGGCAGCCCAAGACCGGGATGCAGAAAGCCACGCTTCATATGCTGAAGCTGTTGCCCAACCGTTGGCTGGCAAAACGCTGCTACCGGCGCATCTATCGCTATGATGAGCTGCAGACCGGCTTTGACTACTGCTATTGGATCACCAAGGCCGGCTTCCGACAGGGGTTGTTTGATGCCTCTCTCTTTTCAGAAGTGAAGGAGATGCCCTTTGAGGATTGCAGCTTTCTTGCGCCGGTTAGGATCGAAGAATACCTCACCTACCGCTACGGTGATTTCAGAAAGCTGCCGCCGGAAAGCGAACGGATCGCGGCGCTTCACGCGGAAACGGTGGACACGCAGAGAGATTACCGCCTGTATTTTGAAGAGAAGGAGCACTGTGCGGGATAATTGTTTTCGCAAAACGGCCTATGAAACGAGTACTGATCCTGGGTAATAATTGCCTTTCCCAGAGCAATAACAACGGCAGAACCCTTTCCAATCTGCTGTTGGGATATCCGAAAGATAAGCTGGCGCAGTTCTGCCTGCTGGACGGTGCGCCGGATTTCGAACGCTGCGAGCGCTATTTTGTGGTCTCCGACCGGGAGGCTCTGGACGCTCTGCTACATTTGCGCCGCGTGGGAAGACGGCTGACGGAGACCGACGCGGCTAAGCTCATCGCGCCCAGAAGAAGCATCAGGAACCGCAATGCGCTGACCATGCTTTTACGGGAAGCGGTCTGGCGCAGCGGACTGTGGAAGCGGGGTGGCTTCCGGAAATTTGTGGAGGAATTCCATCCTGAGGTCATTTTGCTTCAGGCGGGGGATTGCGCGTTTATGCTCCGCCTGGCAAGGCTTCTGGCGAAAAAATACCATATCCCGCTGGTGATCTACAACAGCGAGAGTGACTATTTCAAGGACCACGACTATTTCCGCGCCAGGGGCATTGCACATCTTTGCTACCCGCTGTTCCGGCGGATGCTTCGCAGGGAATTCAGAAAGACGATGCAGGCTGCAAGCTATGCGGTCTATCTCTGCGATGAGTTGAAAACGGCTTACGATGCCGAATTTGACTGCCCGTCGGAGGTCATCTACACGGCGACACGGCTTCAGCCTGTGAATAAGCCTCTGACCGGACCGCTGTCGGCGGTGTATCTGGGGAATCTGGGCCTGTGCAGGCATGAGAGCCTGATCGAACTGGCTCGGACGCTGCAGAGGATTGAGCCCGGGGCGTTGCTTCATATCTACGGCAGAGCCCCCAACGACACGGTGGAACAGGCTCTGCGCTCCTGCGGCGCGATACAGCTTCACGGCTTTGTCCCCTATGACGAGGTCCGCCGCGTAATGTCGGAGGCAGTGCTTCTGGTCCACGCGGAGAATTTTTCCGAGCTTTACAGAAAAGAATTACTATATGCATTTTCGACAAAAATACCCGATTGCCTGGCAAGCGGAAGCTGTTTTCTGCTCTACGCGCCGTCGGAACTGGCGGCAACAAAGTACCTGCTGAAAACGGAATCAGCCTACGTAGCGACAGACAAGGCGCAGCTTGAGACATATTTGCGCCTGCTGCATGAGCAGCCGGAGGCAAGAAAAAGATATCTGGAGCGCGCCGGGGCTGTGGTGGAGGAAAACCACAACGCGGTAAAGAACGCTGCGCGTTTCTGCGCGATCCTGAACAGCAGGCTTTGAAGGCCAAACGAGATCAACGTGGTGAAAGGTATGACAGTATATTTTGCGGTTATTTTCCTGATTGCATTATTCTCAATTCTATACAGCGCCCGCTGCAAGACGGAAAAGACCAGAAACACGCTGTTGTGCTGGACGGTTTTTTTCCTGCTGTTTCTTCTCCTGGCCCTGCGAAACGAAAATATGGGCGCCGATCTGCTGAACAAGGACATGACCGGCGGCTATCTGGTGGCCTATGACGAATTGGCTGATAAGCCCTGGGGGGTCATTTTTGACGGCTATCTGAACTATGAGGCGGGCTATATCCTCCTGAATAAGCTGGTCGCCCTGCTATCCGGTGGAAACCGGCAGATATTCCTGGCCGTTTGCGCCCTTGGCTCTATGCTGCCCGTGGCCTACATGATCTACTGCAACAGTGATACACCGGCCTTTTCTTTCTTGATTTACATGGGCCTGCCTGTGTTTCTGCTGCTGTATTCCGGCCTGCGGCAGAGTCTGGCCATCGGTCTGACCTTCCTTTCTGTCCGCTATATCCAAAAACGGAAGCCTATCCCGTTCATCCTGCTGATCCTGGCTGCGGCTCAGTTCCATTATTCCGCCTACCTTTTCCTGATTGCTTACCCGATCTATTATCTGCGGATGAATACGTCACTGCGGGTCGTGTCGGTGTTTTCGCTCCCGGTGGTCTTTTTGCTCCGTTATCCTCTCTTTTCCATTTTAAGCAAGCTGCTGAAACAGAATGCGGCCGTGGAGGACAACGGTGCGATTACACTGTTCCTGGTGTTTTTTGCCATCTATTTTTTCTGCTTTATATTTACCAACGAGAGCGAAGAACAAACCGGCTATATCAACCTGTTTTTCCTTGCCTGTTTCTGTCAGGCCTTTGGCGGCGTGAACTCCATCGCGCTGCGAATGGGCTATTACTTTATGATGCCGCTGGTGCTGCTGCTTCCAAAGGTGGACGGCAGTATGCGGGTGGAGCAGGAACGCAAGCTGGCTAAAATCGTGATTTTGGCCTGCTTTGTGCTCTACGGGCTTTACGCCATTTCCAGCTCAAAATGGGCGGAGGCAAATCCCTACTATTGGTTTTGGGAAACGGTCTGACCGCCGGGAAAGAAGAGAGCGTGGTGTGAAATATGAAAATCGTTGCGATCAATTCCTGTACCTACGGCAGCACCGGAAGTATCATGCAGAGCATCGCGCAGACAGCCATTACCCATGGCCATACGGCCTATATTGCCTTTCCCGACGGGAGGCACAGGGAGCGCAACCGTCTGGCATGCCGGGACCTTCCGGCGATTCCCTTCAGCAGCCGGTTTTCCGAGAGCTTTCACCTGCTGGCTGACCGTCTGACGGGCTTCAACGGCTGCTTTTCCGTGTTTTCCACAGCGGCGCTTCTGCGTAAGCTGGACAAGCTGCAGCCGGACCTGCTCCATCTGCACAATCTGCATAATTGTTACATCAATCTGCCCATGCTGTTCCGCTATATCAAAAAACGTCACCTCCGGGTGGTGTGGACCCTCCACGACTGCTGGGCCTTCACCGGCCACTGCCCCCATTTTGACGGTATCGGCTGCGATAAATGGCAGACGGGCTGTGAGCACTGTCCCCAGTACAGGCGCTATCCCCAAAGCCTGGTCGACCGGTCAAAAGCCATGTACCGCCGGAAGAAAAACTGGTTTACCGGGGTAGAGGATTTGACCATTGTCACGCCCTCTGCCTGGCTGGCGGAGCTGGCTGAACGCTCCTTCCTGGGGGACTATCCCATTCGGGTCATCCCTAACGGTATCGACCTGTCCGTTTTCCGCCCGACGGGAACGAATAAAGAGCGACGGAAGGATAGATTTGTCATTCTGGGTGTTGCCGCCGCCTGGTCGGAGGCGAAGGGCCTGGATGTCTATATAGAACTGGCAAAACGTCTGGAGGATCGCTTTCAGATCGTCCTGGCGGGCACTGATGAAGAAGTGGACCGCAAACTGCCGGGCAACATTATCTCTATCCGGCGGACTGCCGACCCTCATAAATTGGCAGAGCTATACACCGCTGCCGACCTGTTTGTCAACGCAACGCGGCAGGACAATTACCCGACGGTGAATCTGGAGGCGCTCGCTTGCGGTACACCGGTTTTGACTTTTCGTACCGGCGGCAGTCCTGAGGCCATTGACGCCGAGTGCGGTATGACTGTCGAAAGGAACGATATCAATGCTCTGGAGCAGGCCATCCGAAGAATCGCGGAGGTAAGCCCGTTTGTGCCGGAGGCCTGCATTCGCCGCGCACAGGAATTTGCTGCGGAGCACCAATTTGAAAAATACGTGAAACTGTATGAGGCAGGTGCGACATGAGAATCGTTTTTGCTTCCAATTTCATGAATCACCATCAGATGCCGCTGGCAAAGGCGTTCTCTGCCATGAGGGATGTGGAATTCACCTTTGTCGCCGCAGAGCCTGTCCCTGCAGAGCGCAGGAAGTTGGGCTACCATGACATGAATCACGCCGCACCCTTTATTCTCTGCGCCTATGAAAGCGAAGAAGCGCACCGGTGTGCTGTCGAGCTGTGCGAAGCCTGCGACGTTCTGATCTACGGCAGCGCACCCGGGGAATTCTACCGGCACCGTCAGAGAAAGGGCAAGCTGACCTTCCGCTATTCCGAACGCGTGTATAAGGAGCCGTGCCCCCGGTATGAGATACCTATGCGCACCGTCTGCTATTTCTTCCGCTACACGCTGTGCAGGAAGCTCTATCTGCTTTGTGCCAGCGCATATACGGCGGGAGACTACAGAAAAACCGGGACCTTCCGCGGCAGAGCCTACAAGTGGGGATATTTTCCGGAAGTGACGGAATACGCGGATATTGCCGCGCTGGTGACGCAAAAAAAACCTGCGTCTCTTTTGTGGGCAGGCAGGCTGATCGGCTGGAAGCACCCGGAGGCTGCGATCCTTGCGGCAAAAAAGCTGAAAGAAACGGGTACCAGCTTCTCACTGAACATCATCGGCACCGGCGAGATGGAAACGAAGCTGCGGACGATGATTGCCGAAGCCGGTCTGGAGGAACAGGTGCATTTGCTTGGCCCCATGCCGCCGGAGCAGGTGCGCAGGTATATGGAGTCCTCCGAGATCTTTCTGCTCACCTCTGACCGCAATGAGGGCTGGGGCGCGGTGCTGAACGAGGCGATGAACAGCGGCTGTGCCGTTGTGGCGAGCCATGCCGTCGGCTCAGTACCGTTTCTGATCCATCATAAAGAGAACGGTCTGATCTATCGAGACGGGGACACGGATATGCTTTTCCGCCGCATCCAATGGCTGTTGGAGCGTCCTGACGCACGGGAAGCAATGGGAAAACACGCCTATGACACCCTGCGGGAGGAATGGAATCCCAAAATGGCGGCGAGTCGATTTGTCTCCCTTTCCCGCGCGATCCTGAACGGGGAGGGCAGACCGAAGCCCTTTGACGGCGGCGTTTGCAGCGAGGCTAAGCCGATCCCGGAAGAATGGTTGGAGGAAACATGAAGCTTTTGGTCAGCGTTATCATTCCTGTTTTTAACACAGAACGGTATCTGCGCGGCTGCCTGGACTCGGTATGCGCCCAGAGTTGGCGGGATTTGGAGCTCATCCTTGTGGATGACGGTTCAACTGACGGCTCCGGTGTTATCTGCGATGAATACGCAGCACACGATGCTCGTGTTCGTGTGCTGCACCAGGAAAACAGCGGCGTTTGTGCCGCACGCAACGCAGGTTTGCAGATGGCCGCGGGCCGCTATGTCTGCTTTGTCGACAGCGACGACAGACTGGCGGAAAACGCGGTCGCCGACCTGGTCAGCGCAGCACTGCGCAGTGGTGCGTCCTATATTGGGGAGTTTCCCCAAAAGCAAAATACAGACGAAACTGTAATCGACGTTCAAAAAAAGCCAATGGAATTGCTTCATTACCTTTCCACCGGCACGTCCGCTTCCTCCTGCGCGAAGCTGTTTGAGCTTTCTGTCATCCGGGCGCATGGCCTTTGTTTTGACACAGAACTGAAATGCTCAGAGGACGCGCTGTTTAACCGGCAGTATCTTTGCTGCTGTGACCGGCTGTGTCTGATACCCGAAACGATCTATACGATCAATGCAGAGAATCCCGTATCTCTCTCTAAAAAAGGCTATCCCGAATTCAGCCGTTATTTTGCAAAAAAGCTGAAAGTGCTGGAGGAGCTGACGCAGCGCTTGAGCATCACACAGGCGCAGAGAGAGGAGTTTCTCTCCTACCGCGCCGTCCACGGTATCCGCATCAGTGTTCGCCATTACTTCACCTGCTTACCGGTGGAAGCGGAAAGGCTTGTCACCGAAGCGACAGCCCAATTGCTGCCCTGGGTGCGCTTTGATACGGTGCCCTGGGACCGGGAACTGCAGATTTGGTGGCAGCACCACCGCCGGGAACTGGAACAGGGGGAGTTTCGGACCTTTCTGAAGAGGACGCGGCGGGAGACCTTGATCGAAAAGCAGCGGGCTAAGCTGGCAAGGAGAGTCAGGGCCTTACAGAAAAGAATTACCGCTGCTCGGTAGAAGACACGTGATACCGTCGAATTACACGATCTCAGGGGCAAGACACTATGAGGAATATCCTGTTTTTATTGAATATGTATCTGCCAAACGCGGACCCAAACGGGGTTTGCTGCAGTCATGTGGCGGAAGCATTGGCACGTCAGGACTATCATGTGCTGGTCGCTGCCCACGAGCAGCCGGATGCAGCGGAGCTTGAGGTGATCAACGGCGTCGAGGTATTCCGGCTACACCGCAGCTGGCCTGTTAAGAAGCAGAGTCATGCGATTAACGGCGTTATGACTTACTGCAAATTGCTTTGGCCATGGTACCGCTATCCCTACACCACAGACTGGAAAGGCGTCGCCGACATGACTGCCGTCGCAGAGAAGCTCATAAAGGAAAAAAGCATTGACACGCTGATCTGCGTATCTTTCCCGACAGAATCCCTGAACGCGGGGGCGTTATTGAAAAAGAAATTCCCCAATCTCAGGTGCTATGGATATCTGCTTGACTCCTTTTCCGCCGGGTTCTGTCCCAGATTTCTTCCTCGCAGCCTTGTCCGGCACAGGAAGCAAAAGTGGGAAGAGCGGCTGTTGGAACCAATGGATGGTGTGCTGCTGATGGAATCCGGCAGAGACCACTATGAAAAAAACTGTCGCCGTATGCCCTGGTACGGGAAAGCACGTTACTGCGATATCCCGGCTGTGGTGCCGCCGGCGGGACAGCCGGTGAGGGCGGAAGACCCGCAGACCGTGACGATCTGCTTCACGGGCACGATGCTGACCCATACCCGGACACCCGACTACTTTCTGGAACTGCTGAAAAGGCTCAGGGGTATTCGGATCAAGGCTGTGTTTGCGGGATATACCAACTGCGCCCCGGACCTGTCCGCCTTTTCGGAGGACAGCAATATCTCCGTGCATATGCTCGGTCAGGTCAGCCATGAAGCTGTCAGCGGCCTTTTGTCGGAGGCGTCGATGCTGCTGAATCTCGGAAATAAAAACGCCGCACTGACGCCGAGCAAGATCTTTGAATATATGTCCTACGGCAAGCCGATCATTTCCACATTTTGCGTCGATAACGATAGCAGCGCGACGTATTTGAGAAGATATCCCTGTGCGTTGCTGCTGGACGAAAGAGACGCTGATCTGGATGGGGCGGCAGAGCGGCTGAGGCGGTTTATCCTTGACAACCGGAATACCGTGATCCCCTACGGGGAGACGGAACGGCGGTTTTACGGCAATACGCCGTCTGCAACCATCGAAGCGCTGAAAGAACTGGAAGAAAAGGCAGGCAAATAGATGTCATTTTTAACAGACAAACTGAAAAAAATGGATACAAATGACCGCTCCATTCTGACGAATACCATTGCTGCCTTTCTCATCAAGGGCGGCGGGCTTGTGCTGTCTTTGTTCACCATGCCGGCCTATCTCCGTTATTTCCATAACGAAACTGTCCTTGGACTGTGGTTCACCCTCTTGTCTGTGCTGACATGGATCCTGAATTTTGATTTCGGCATCGGCAACGGTCTGAGGAACCATCTGGCCCGGACCCTTGCAACGGGGGAATATGGGGAGGCAAAACGCTATCTTTCCGCCAGCTATGCGGCATTAGGCACCATATGCCTGTGTATCATTGTTTGCTTCCTCGGTCTCTTTCAAAACGTCAACTGGCACCGAATATTCCACATTGACGCCCAGGTTGTATCCTCCGGGGCACTCCGGCTTTCCGTAGCGATTGTTTTTGTGGGGATCATTCTGCAATTCTTCCTGGGCCAGATCACGGCGGTCCTGTATGCCATGCAAAAGCCGTCCGTGAATAATCTGTGCAGTCTGGTGACCAAAATACTGCTCGTAGCTTCCTTATATCTGCTGCCCTCCGGGGCAAATGACACAAACCTGATCACCATGTCCGTTCTCCACGTGGTTACTATGCTGCTGCCGCTGGCTGTTGCAACGCTGGCTGTGTTCAGTCAACGGACAATGCGAAGCCTCCTGCCGTCCTTCCGCTGCATAAAGAAGCGCTATATCAAAGACATTGTCTCTCTGGGCGGTATGTTTTTCCTCGTGCAGGCGGCCTATGGGGTGATCGTCAGCACGGATAACTATCTGATTTCATGGTTTTCCGACAGCGCGGATGTGGTTTCCTATCAGATCTATGCGAAATTCTTTCTCCTTATCAGCTCCCTGTTCATCCTTGCTGTGTCGCCGGTCTGGTCCGCCGTCACAAAGGCGGTGGCCGAGGGCAACAAAAAATGGATCGAAAAACTCTACCGTCGGCTGCTTCTGATGGCAGGCCTGGGAACGTTGTGCGAATTCGCCCTCCTGCCGTTTTTGCAGTTTGCCGTTGACCTTTGGCTCGGGGAAGAGACGATCACAATCCAGTATTTGTACTGTCTGCCCTTTGCCGTTTTGGGGAGCCTGACCATGTTTAACAGCGTGTTTTCCAGTATCACCAACGGTGCGGGAAAACTGCGGATTCAGGCGGCCTGTTTTGGCATCGGCGCCCTGGTCAAGGTGCCGCTGTCCTGGCTGCTGGTCCGGCTGACGGGCAACTGGACCGGTGTGATCATTGCGACTGGTGTCTGTGTGGGACTGTATTGTCTCGTTCAGCCGCTGACTATCAGAAAATGGCTGACTGGCCTGCCGCAGGGCGGAGAGCATAGCCACGTTTCGGAATTGAAAGAGGAAGGTAAAAAATATGATAAATGAGCAGCAACGCGGCGTACTCCTGCTGGTGCGCAGTGCGCTGACAGGAAATAAGGAACAGCTTCCGACAGATTTCAATCTGGAAGAGGCCTATACGGAGGCGCTGAAGCAGCAGATTGTGCCGCTTCTGTACTATGGCGCTATGAACTGCGATGTTTCCGGCGACCTGCCGATCATGGAGCAGATGCTCCTGACCACCGCAAAGGCAATTTCTATCTGTGAAAGCCAGGAACAGGTGCGTGATGAGATATGCCGGTGCTTTGAGAGCGCCGGAATTGATTACGTTTTACTGAAAGGCTCGGTCCTGCAGTCGCTTTACCCTGAAGCGGGAATGCGACTGATGTCGGATATCGACATTCTGATCCGCATGGAGCAGTATCCCCGTATTCTGGCGCTTATGACAAAAATGGGCTTCGCCCGGGGGGCGGAGACGGACCATGAACTGCCGTGGCAAAAACACGGTGTACATATTGAACTGCATAAGAGCCTGATCCCCTCTTATAACAAGGACTTTTACGCTTACTACGGTACAGGCTGGCAGTTTGCAAAGCCTGTTGCCGGGAACCATCGGTATGATTTCTCTGATGAAGATCAAATGGTGTATCTTTTTTCCCACTTTGCCAAGCACTACCGCGATATGGGTATCGGCGTGAAGCATTTTGCGGATCTGTATGTCTACCGCAGGGAAAAGCCGGGACTGGATGAAGACTATATTCGGCGCGAGCTGAAAAAACTGAGTTTAGAGAAGTTTTATGCCCATGTTCTTCAAACACTGGCAGTTTGGTTTGACGGTGCTGCGTCAACGGAGGCCACAGACATGATCACCGCTATCGTACTTACCAGCGGCGCTTACGGTGACAGCAGAAACAGCTTTTATTCCAATCTGATCAAGAACACTGCGAGTCCGGAGGAATGTAAAAAGGCCTGCCGTCACAGAAAACTCGAGTTGGTATTCCTTCCGTACCGGGATATGTGCGTTAAATTCCCAATTCTAAAAAAGGTGCCGGTGCTGCTGCCCTTTATGTGGGTGGCGCGTGGTGCCGGTTCGCTGTTTGTGTCAAATAAGTTCAGAAAGATGAGAAGGACCATGAAAAGCCTGAAACCGGAATGTGTGGAGGGATACCAGGAGTCTCTGCATCTTGTTGGGCTGGATTACCATTTTGAGGATCAATACTGAAAACCAATTAAAATATTCATTTCAATCGGTTTTCAACGCCGTTCCGGCGTTGCGTTTTCGCAATGGAAAGGTAAGCATCGCGATAATACGTCTCGTATCAATCACGATATCGCAATTGAAATGCGCTTTGCACATTTCAATTGGTGATTGGTTTGATTCTGTTCAGGAAATGATTCGACGTTCTACGGAAAAAGGAGAGAAAAAATGAATAAGGCAATACGCTTTTATCTCAGCAGAAGAAACCCGCTGAGCTGGCTGGCTGCGTTGATGGCTGTGGCATCCGCCGTGCTTCAGATCCTGGCGCTCTGCTTCGGCCTGCAGTTGACTACCGTGAACTTCTGGTTCCAGAAGGTCCTGCCCATCTGGATCGCCCTGGGCTTTGCCTTTATTGTTCTGGTTCGCGGGCCGAAGGAATTCTACCGCTCCACAAAGCCGGTATTCTGGACCTGCGTCTATTTTGCCCAGATCGCCCTGGACTGGAACCTGCAGCTGCAGGAGGCTCCCGGTCTTGCAGCGGAGCTGGGAGGCGGCTATGCCCTCTTCGGCTATAAGCGCTATGTCGCGGTCTGCTGGATCATCTACCTGGCGTTTTATTTCATTTACCGTATGTTCATGACGGGGAAGCTCAGGCATTATCTGATCCTGCTTTTTATGGGACTGCTGCCTTTTTCAGTGCTTCTGTATGATTTTATCTATTGCGTTCCCGGCCTGGCGCTGTGCGAACTGATGAATAAGCTGGCGAACGTGCTTCTGGTGGGGTCCCTCTTCGCGGCGGTCCTGGGCCTGCGAATTTTCACCGATGGGAAATATCATCCAACCTGGGGCGACCGCGGCGATGGACGTCAGCTCCGCACCATTGATGGTATGTCACTTGTCGCCAACTATATTATGCCCAACCGCAACGGTGCCTCCAACTCCATCCATGACAAGCTGGAGATCTCCAATATTGAACGTTACATTCACAAAAAACGCGCCGAGGGTATGGATAATTTCGGTATTACCCATGTGTTCCTGGCGGCTTATGTGCGCTGCGTTGCCAAATATCCCGGCATCAACCGCTTCCTGTCCGGCCAGCGGGTATTCCAGCGTGACGAGGATATCCAGTTCACCATGGCCATGAAAAAGGACATGCGCACCGACGGCGAGGAAACCATGATCAAGCTCCATCTGACCCAAACGGACACCTCCAGGGAGGTCTACGAAAAATTCAACAAGGCCTATGAGGAGGTCAAATCTACACCGCTGAACAGCAGCTTTGACGCTGTGGCGGGAGCGCTGGCGAGCATCCCCGGCCTGCTGCTGAAATTCGTGGTCTGGGTCCTCAAGGTCATGGACTATTTCGGTAAGCTGCCCAAATTCCTGCTGGAGGTCAGCCCGTTCCATGCCTCTGTGATCTTCACCTCCATGGGCTCTCTGGGCATCCCGCCCATTGTCCACCATCTCTATGATTTCGGCAACCTGCCGGTATTTTTGGCCTTCGGCAGAAAGTATCGCAAACAGGAGCTGGACGCGGAGGGCAATGTAGTCACGCGGCGTTATGTGGATTTTGTGATGAACTGTGACGAACGCACCGTCGACGGCTTCTATTATGCAACGGTGCTGAAATACTTCCACAAGCTTCTGCGCAACCCCGAGGTGCTGGACAACCCGCCGGAAGAAATTATCCGTGATATTGATTAACTGAAAAAACGGTGCGCTGCAGATCTTCAAGACCTGCAGCGCACCGTATTATATTATGTGAGTGCTGCCAGAGCTTCTTTCAGTTGGCTTGCGTAGGCATCTACGGCGCTCTGGGGGAAGACGACGGAGGCCCGTCCGCCGAAGCCTGCCAGCCACCCCAGAAAGTTGGGGGAGAGGGATACTCTAACTGTCAGCGTAAAATGCTCGTCGCCGTCGGGAATGAGCAGGACATCCCGGCCAAAACGGTCAACCACCACGCCGGCCAGGGCGTTTTCAAACCGCAGCTTGACCTGCTGCGTCTTTCCGCGGTACATGCCGAAGACCTCCCGTGAATAGGCGGCCGGGTCAAATTTCCGGCTTTCTTCAGTAAAGACGCGCTTCTGGCCCGTCAGGAAGATCTCTTCCATCTTGTCCACGCGGTAATGGGTGATGCCGTGCTTTCCCGTATAGGCGATGAGATAGTAATTCTCATTGTCCCAGAGCAGGGCGTAAGGACTGGCGGTACAGCGCCCCCGGCGGAAATGTTTCTTCAGATCCACGCCCCAGTCAAAATAGCGGAATACGACTTGGCTGTCTCGATCTATGGCTTCGTACAGGGTGTCGATGTTGGAAATGCTGGTATCGTTTTCCGTTTTCAGACGACCGGACAGGACGATCTGGCGCCGCAGCAGCTCCGCCTCATGGGTGCTGGACAGGGCGGCCAGCTTTTTGATCAGGGCGGACGACTGCCCGGCGGTCAAAAACCTCGACGAGAGCACCGCGTCTACCAGCAGCTTTAACTCCGAAAGCTCAAAATCCCGCTGGGCAACGTAGTAGCCGCCGTTGCTGCCCCGACGGTAGAGGACCTCGGTCCCGTATTCGTTCAGCATACTGATATCGTCGTAGATGCTCTTTCGTTCGGCACGGATGCCCCTGGATGCCAGATAGTCCACCAGGGCCGTCACCTTTGCCGGATGCTTTTCATCGGTGTTTTGCCGCAGGTAATCCCGCAAATAGAGCAGTTTCAGCTTCTGATTCTCTGATTTTGCCATGAAAAACCGCCTCTCCCTTCGATCTCTATTTACAATACCATAAACGGGACGAAAAAAGCAAGAGGGCAGGGGAGCTCAAGCGCAAATATCGGCGGCACTTGACGATTTCCCAACTTCGTGGTATTTTAAGAAAGAAGCTGGAAAAGGAGCGACCGCTATGAAGCTGCATCGCAACGAAAAATATTTTAAATGGGGGATGACGGCCTTCCTGGTCATTGTGGCAGGAGGCTTGTTTTGGCTGATCTTTTCCAATCTGTCGGGATTCTATCAGTTGATCCTGGACTTTCTGGACATTATCTCCCCGCTGGTCTACGGCTGCCTGTTTGCTTATCTGATGAATCCCATTATGCAGTTTGTCAGGAAGCTGATGGACAAGGCCCTGGCCAACCGCAAGCTTTCAGACAAGGCCAGATCCCGTCTGAGCACGACGGTCAGTGTTGTCACAGCAGTCATTGCTTTGCTGGCGCTTCTTTATGCTCTGGTCGCTCTGATCGTTCCGAGCATCATCAACAGCCTGGAGGAGCTTTTGCAGCAGGAGAGACTGGAACGCTATGGACTCACCATCACCACCTGGATCAATGATACCTTCGCCGGGACAGCGGTGGAGGAATGGTTCCACGAGAATCTGGACAGCCTGCTCCAGCTGCTGATCAACGAGCTGAAAAAGATCGATATTGCTTCCTTCCTCGGCAGCCTGACCAGTTCAGTCTACAGCGTGGTCATGGGTGTGTTTAATGCCGGCATTGGCATCATCGCCGCGGTCTATATCCTGATCTACAAGAAAAGCCTGTGCGCGCAGGCGAAGAAGATCATCATTTCCGTCTTCTCCACAAAGCACGCCGACCGTATTTTTGAGGTCGCCCGCCGCACCAACAAGATCTTCGGCGGCTATGTCATCGGCAAGCTCATCGACGCGCTCCTGGTGGGCATCATTACCTACATCTTTTTGATCATCACGGGCATGCCATACGCGCCGCTGATCGCAACGTTGGTAGGCGTGACCAATATCATTCCTTTCTTCGGGCCGTTCCTTGGTGCCATCCCGTCGGCACTGCTGCTGCTCATTGAGCATCCCATTGACGCGCTGTACTTCTGCATTTTTATCCTGGCGCTTCAGATGATCGACGGCAATATCATAGAAAACCGCATCCTGGGCGAGAAGTTGGGTATTTCCGATCTTTGGGTCCTGGTAGCGATCCTTGTCTTCGGCGGCATTTTCGGCTTTGCCGGGATGCTGCTGGGCGTGCCGGTTTTTGCCGTGATCTATACGCTCATCAATGACCGGGTCAACGGACGCCTGAAGCACAAGCGCTATCCCACGGATACCGACGTCTACTATTCCATCAAGATGGTGGAGGATCTGCCGGTGGAGCCTGCGCCCAGCTATTCCTACGTCTCCGTCGAGCCCGCCTACGATATGCACGCTGAGCCGGATGACGATGACGACTATGACGACTATGAAGAATAGACAATTAGAGTAACAAGAATCATATCACAGGGGGGCTGCCTGTCAGCCCCCTGTTCGTAAACCAAAAGAAAGTGAGGTGCTGTATGCTGCCTGATTTCTTTGAAACACTGAACAGTTACTTCCAAACCGACGGCAGAGGCTTTGCCGAGGTGTTCTGCGCGGTCTGGTGCTATCTTGCGCCGGTGCTGGGCGTCCTCATTCTTTGGCGCTGCGCCAAGCCCCTGCTGCGTTTCCGCCGTGAGCCGGAGACCTGGGCGTGGCTGGTCATGCCCGACGGTCAGCAGCTTCCCGTGACCCACTGGGAGAATATCATCGGCCGCGGCCGTGGCTGCGACATTGTGGTGAATCTGTCCACGGTCTCCCGCAATCACGCGGTCCTGACCCGCTATGACGACGGAAGCTGGTCCCTGACGGACATCGGCTCCCGGGGCGCGGTATCGGTCAACGGCAAGACCGTGGATATCTGCGCCCTGCAATACGGCGACGTGATCTCCCTCGGCGGCGTGGAAATGGTTCTTGCTCCTACCACGGCGGAGGAGGTGGAGGAGCAGAAATACTACCGCACCCGCCCCGCCGCCATTGCAAGCCCCGGCCTGACCCTCACCATCCTGACTGTATTTCAGCTCCTGACGGCGCTGCAATTCTGGATGAACGGTAAGGAGGATGCCATTTCCACAGTCGTATTGGGCTTTATGGCGGTCATCGGCCTGGAATGGCTGCTGTTTATGGCCCTGAAGATCATGCGCCGCAGCAGCTTTGAGGTGGAGACCCTGGCGTTCTTCCTTTCCACCATCGGCCTTTCCGTCATTGCGTCCTCTGCGCCGACGGAGGTGACCAAGCAGCTCATTTGTATTGCCGGCGGCATTTTTATCTATCTGGTCATCGGCTGGTCCATGCGGGACCTGAACCGCGCCAAGCGCTTCCGCTATCTGGCAGCGGTGGCAGGCCTGCTCCTGCTGGCGGCGAACCTGGTCCTGGGCCGGGAGATCAACGGCGCGAAAAACTGGATCCAGATCGGCTCCATGTCCTTCCAGCCCTCGGAGCTGGTCAAGCTGTGTTTCCTGTACGTGGGCGCGTCCACCATGGACCGCATCGTGACCAAGCGGAATATGCTCTCTTTCATCATTTATTCCGCGGCCATCTGCGGCTGCCTGGCGCTGATGAACGACTTCGGCACCGCGCTGATCTTCTTTGTGGCCCTGGTGGTCATCTGCCTCATGCGAAGCGGCAGCTTTTCCGCTCTGGCGCTGCTGGGAACGGTGGTGTGCTGCGGCGTTTTGCTCCTGCTGGTCATCGACATCCCGCCCCATGTCCTGCGGCGTTTTTCCACCTGGGGCCATGCCTGGGAGGATCCGCTGAACGGCGGCTATGACCAGGTCAAGGCCATGACCTGTATCGCCTCCGGCGGCCTGTTCGGCCTCGGCGCGGGCAACGGGGCCTTCCGCTACTACGTTATGGCGGCGGACACGGACTATGTGTTTGCCTTCGTATGCGAGGAATGGGGCCTTATTCTGGGACTGCTCCCGGTCCTTGCCATCATTCTGCTGGGTGTCTTTGTGGCCCGCTCTGCAGCCATCGGGCGCAGCAGCTTCTATACCATCGGTGCCTGTGCGGCGGTGGCTATTATGATGACCCAGACGATTTTGAACGTGTTCGGCACCATGGACATCCTGCCTATGACCGGCGTTACGTTCCCCTTTGTGTCCAACGGCGGTTCCAGTATGCTCTCGTCCTGGGGACTTTTGGCGTTTATCAAGGCTGCCGACACGCGGCAAAACGCCAGCTTCGCGGTGAGGACCGCCAAGGCTGAGGAGGTGGAGCCGTATGAATAAGCTGGCAAAACGTGCCTGGTTTGCCTATTTCCTGGCCGCTGCCATGCTGGTAGGCGTGCTGGTCATTGTGGTACGCTATGTTGTCAACGGGCCGGACTGGATGCCCTTCCAGAACGACGGCGTCATCGTCGACCGCTCCGGGACGGTGCTGATGGACAACACCGATGGCCGTACTCTTGCCGATGACGCGACGGTGCGCGCCTCCATGCTCCAGATCCTCGGCGACAACGAGGGCTATATCACGCCCTATCTTCTCAACGAATACGGCGACGAGCTGGCCGGCTTCAACCGCATCAGCGGAACGCGCCATATGGGCGGCGGAGAGGGGAGAATGACCCTGACCCTGAGCGCCTACGTACAGCGGGCCGCCCTCAACGCCCTGAACGGGCAGCACGGCACCGTGGGCGTGTATAACTACAAAACCGGCGAGATCCTCTGCATGGTTTCCTCGCCCACCTATGACCCCTGGACCGTGCCCGATGTGGCGGGCAACCCGGAGCAGTACAACGGCGTCTACGTCAACCGTTTTCTCCATTCGGCCTACGCACCCGGCTCCACCTTCAAGCTGGTGACGGCGGCTGCGGCGCTGGAACGGATTTCGGACATCGAAGACAGAACCTTTTACTGTGAGGGCAGCGCCCGGATCGGCAGCGAGACGGTGATCTGCAACGGCGTCCACGGGACGATCAGTTTCCGACAGGCCCTCTGTCAGTCCTGCAACGTCGCCTTTGCGCAGATCGCCGATGAATTGGGCGCAGACGTGCTGACGAATTATGCCGAACGGTTTGGTATCACCGACAGCCTCTCCTTTGACGGATTCATTACAAAGAAAGGCAACTTTGACCTCTCGGAGGCGACGGCCTATGAAGCGGCCTGGGCGGGTGTCGGCCAATACACGGATCAGATCAACCCCTGCCAGTACATGACCTTCTTGGGAGCCATTGCCAACGGCGGTCAGGCGGCAACGCCCTATCTCGTGGACAAGGTCACTTTCGGCAGCAAGACAAAGTACGAGGCAAAGACGGAGATGGGGGATAAGATCCTCAGCGCGTCGGCGGCGGATACCCTGGCGGAAATGATGCACTATAACGTGGTCAACAACTACGGCGAGTGGTATTTCAGCGGCCTCTATGCCGGCGCAAAATCCGGCACGGCGGAACGGGGCGAGGGTCTGACCTCCAACGCGCTGCTGACGGGCTTTGTCCAGAGTGAGGATTATCCGCTGGCTTTCGTGGTGGTCATCGAAGGCGGCGGCGCAGGCAGTACAGCCTGTACGCCGGTCATCCGTCAGGTTCTCGATGCCTGCGTCGTGGCGATGGGTTCGTGATGCTTTCGCCGGAGCAGGAAAGAAATACCGAAAAATCAAAAGAAAACACTTGACATCCGGCGATTTATCATGTATGATATTCAAGCTGATTTTGCAGAAGCAAGATCGGCTGAATTGGAGAGGTGGCTGAGCTGGCCGAAGGCGCACGACTGGAAATCGTGTAGGCGTTAAAAGCGTCTCGCGGGTTCGAATCCCGCCCTCTCCGCCATGAAAAAAGCACGCGAAAGCGTGCTTTTTTTCAATGATATCCGTCCTTGGGGAACGGATGATATACTTGACAGTATGATATCTGCTTCGCAGATGATATACGCTTCGCGTATGAGGGGAACGGATATTATATCATATTTGCAAAGCAAATATATCATGCGGCGTAAGCCGTATATCACCTCGCGCAGCGATATAAATTTGAATAAGGCTGGATCCTGATCCCGGAATCCAGCCCATTTTCTTTATTTGCCGAACTTTTCCACAAAGCGCATGAGCACCGTTGCGATTTCCGCGCGGGTGGCGCTGCTTGCGGGGAGAATGTAGGTTTTGCCGCCCTCGGCGGAGCCTTGGATGATCTCCTCGGCAACGGCCCAGCTCATGGCCTCTTTTGCGTAGCTGCGGACCTGATCTGCGTCGGGGAAGCCGTCCAGATCGGCACGGGCTTCGCTGACCTTGCCCTTGTAGTCCGTGTAGCGGTAGAGGATCGTAACCATCTGCTCGCGGGTCACGGGATCGTCCGGGGCAAATACGCCGTCGGAAACGCCGTTGACGATTTGGTTGGCGGCGGCCCAGCAGACCGCGTCGGTGTACCAGCTTTCGTCCACATCCTTGAACGGATTCTCAAGGCCGGAAACGTCGGGGTTGCCCTCTGCCCGGTACAGGACTGTGACCAGCATGGCACGGGTCATCTCCGTCTGCGGCTCAAAGGTGTCTTTTCCCATGCCGTTCATCAGACCGTTGACGCTGGTGTATTTCACCGCCTCGTAGAACCAGTCGGTCTCATTGACATCGGTATAGGGATTCACGAAGGGGACTTCCGGCATCTCTATGGTCACATCGCTCATGTCATAGAGGGAGGTCTGGCCGCCCAGGAAGCGGTAGTAGGCAGTCAAAGCGTAGTAGCCCTGCTCTGTTGCCATACCGTCACGGTCACCGCTGGGAAGATGACAGAAGCCACCGCCTTCCACATAATAGTCACACAGGGCGTCAACTGCACTGCGTCCGTTCTTGATAAAACGGACATCGGTGTTCGGGTCGATACCCAAGGCTGTCAGGGCGGCGATCACCTGAGCGGAAGATTCCGCGTTGGCGGTATTCCAGGAGCCGTAGCCGCCGTCTTTCTGCTGAGCTTCGGAGAGAAGCGCGAGGGCAGCGTCAACAGCCACCTTTACCGCTTCATTTCCGCTGTAGTAGGGAGCCAGTGCCTGCAGCGCCATGGCGGTCATATCCGGATCGCCGATGTCGCCGGAGAGCGCCCAGCCGCCGTCCTCCAACTGCGCGGAGAGAATGTAGGCGATCAGCTTTTCGCGGGTGACCTGTTCTGCGCCCTCGGGTGCGGCGGGGATCTCATACTTGCCGCTGTCAAAGGCAATCAGTGCCCAGACCGGGCCGTTGATGCCCTGCTTTGTCAGGTATGCCATATCGGTCAAACCCTGCAGCAGATCGTGACCGTCCACGTCGGTGACATCCTTTCCCATGGCAGTCAGGGCGAGAATGACGCGGGAATTGTCCGTGGATTTCGAGCGGTGGAGCTGCTCTGCATCGTTGATATTCTGCTTAACGTAGTCAACCACGTTGTCATAGTAGGCATCAGGCACGTCCCGGCCGCTTCTGGCAAGGCCAATGATGATCCAATCACCGCCAACGGAGCCGACCGCGGGTGTTTGCTCCGCGGACAGAGCTTCCAGATAGCTGCCGGTGGCCAGATAGATGGTTTCCACGTCGGCGTGGGGCAGCTTCAGGATCGCAAGAAGGGCCTCCGCCTCCGTCAGCACGTCGTAGTTGGTGACCAGGACCTTTTGGGCATCGGTCAGGGCATCGTAAGCCGTCCGGGCGGCGTTGATGGCCGTTTCAGATTCCGCCGTGACGGCGCCGATGGCGTCGATCAGCCCGATGACTGCATCGGCTGCAAGCTGATCCTTTGCCGCCTGGGTCATTCCCAGGGCGAAAACGTTGCTGCTGTCGTTTTTATAGTAGAGCGCGCCGTCGCTGCCTGCAATGACGCTGCAAACACAGAACTGTTCATAGCCTGCCGCGTCGTACAGGGTGGTCTGGACTGCCTCAGAGCCGTCGGCCTTTGCCTTGATCACGTTGAGTCCGCCTGGGTTGGCGTTATAGGTGACATAGAGATAGACATAGCCGCTTGCCTCATAAGCAGTGGAAAGTAGGATGGAACACTGGGGATAGGCCGGTTCCTCCACGGACCAGAGGATCTCCATCGAGTCCGCGTCCACGGCAATGATATTATTGCTGCCGGACCAGTTTCCCACGCCGAGATAAACGATGCCGTTATAGACGACCGGCGTGCCGGTGGAAGCGCTGCCGCAGGCCGAGCAGTCCTTCACGGTCAGATCGGACAGAACGCCGGTTTCTGCATCCAGGGCAGCGCGGCAAAGGCTGGCGTTGTTCAGAGTGAAGTAGACCTTGCCATCCTCATAGCACACGGTGGAGCGAATCGAGCCGTCACCAACAGTCAGATCAGAAATGAGAGCGCCGGTATCCTTGTCGCGGCTGAAGATATGGCCGCTGTCGCTGCCGCAGACCACATAATCACCGACGACTACCGCGCCTGCCCAGTAGTAGCCCATTTCGTCCGTCTGCCGCCAAACCAGAGAGCCGTCCGCTGCATCCAGACAGACGAAGGCGTATTCCCCGTTGTAGCCGAAGCCTACGTAGATCTTCCCGTCGGCGCAGGCAATGGGGCTCTGTGCCTGACCGCCCAGAGCGTCGGAATAGGTCCAGAGCGCCTCCAGTGTTTTGGCGTTGAAGGCCTGAATGGTGCCGCCGCCCAACGGGCAGAAGATGATCCCGTCTGCATAGGCAGCGGGTACGGAGCCCCAGCTTGTCGAGGCGCACATCTGCGCGGAAGCCAGAACCTCGCCGGTCTCCAGGCTCAGCTTTTTGATGGAATTGCCGTAGAGCACCACCAGACTGTCGTCTACGATCAGCATGGGGCTGGGAGCATCCGACCAACCGGAGGAGTGCTTGACGGCCCACTTCAGTTCCGTTTCTTCCGCACTGCGCGGCGTAGCGGCGCTTGTCACGCCGTTATTTTGGCTGTTGCCGCGGAAGCTGGGCCAATCCGCGCCGACAGAAGGATCCACCTCGTCCGGCAGATCGACGGTGATGGTGTAGGTGGTGGGGGTCGCGCCGGAATTCATGGATTCGCCGGTGCCGACCTCCAGGGTAAGCACGGTGCCGTCCGTTACGGGAACGGTGGCGGTGCGCTTATACTCTGTTTCGCCCGCCATAATGTGTACCTGAAAATTCTTGTTGGTCGCGGTGGGCGTCACGACGATGCCTTCCGTGCCGGCAGGAAGCGCCAGGGTATATTCCAGCGTTTCGGACGCGAAAGCAGGGGAGAGGGTACCCTTGCTGAAGGCGAGGGCCTTCAGACTGGTGTCGTTGCTGCCCCAGTCGCTGCCCAGATCTGTGCCGTAATCGCAGGAGTACAGGATGGCGATCTCGTCGCCTGCTTCCAGAGTTCCGTCAGCGACGGTGTAGTGCTCAAAGCCGTAGTTGGTAAACCAGTCGTTCAGGGTGCCCATCCAGCCCGACATGGCGCCGCCGTCATAAGCGGCTAGGCCGTCCACACTGCTGATGTAGCCGCTGTCCAGGCCCTCAGCAGTCAGATTTGCTTCCTCCAGTGCCACACCGACACAGCTCAACATGGTAGAGCTTTCGTCGATCTCTACCCATGTGTCCACAAGGGTACCGGCCCAGGGAGCGCCGTCTTCCACGGAAAGTGTGTTGTTCTCCACGGTCACGTGTACCTGATCCTTTGTCTCGTCCCGCTCGGCGGCAAGGGCCGAGAAGGGGACAAGGCTCAGGACCATGGCAAGGACCAGGAGAAGGCTTACAATTCGTTTCTTCATTGTCATACCTCCAAGCAAAGAATTGGTTGAAGTGTCTTGCATCCGGCCTGCCTTTTCGGCAGACGCGATAGCGCGGCCCCTTTGCCGGGACAGTCCTTTTGCAAGGCGGCAAAGAAAAGCTGCGGCGACCGATCATGGTCGCCGCAGCCGTTTTTCCGCGCACAAAGCAGCCAGCGCTCCGTACTTGCAGAGCCTGACCGAGGACACCGCTTGAGCAGGTCTCCTGACTTGCGTATTTACAGCACCCCCGCAGCCTTCTCAGAGCAAAGCTCCAATGACCGGCTTTCGCCATGCAGGGTGCCTCCACGCTTACAGTGGCGGTACCGTTCGTGAGTTTCACACGATTCCCTATTCTCCCGTGGGCTTGCCTGCAAGCCGTTGGGCACTCAAACGTTATTCACTTTCTGCTTAAAAAATAGCACTGAAAACCGGCTTTGTCAATCGAATCCTGAAAAAAGGATTGCGCCGGAAAGAAAAATGTGCTACCATGAATACAACGGCAGTTGCCTGTATACTTTATATACGAATCACGGTTGAATTGGAATGGGAAAATCCCAACGGTACCAAGCCGCCGTAGACGGACAGAAAGCCGCACAAGGCCATTGGAGCGATCTGAGAAGACCTGTGCAAAGGGTGTCCGGAGTCGGAATACGGACCGTGATCGAAGCAGAGAGACTCTTGGGGATGGTCTGTCGGCTTTTTCTGCGCCCTGCGAATGGGCTTATTTGTGCGTCTGAAAGTCCCCGAACGGGGACTTTTTTCTCGTCTATGGAGGCTTTTTATGAAAAAGCGGATCGCAAATTTCATTATGATCGCCGTCATCGTGCTCATAGCCGCCGTTGGAGTTCTGGCGGTGGGGCATATCCAGGGCTGGTTCGACAAGGCCGACGGGGAGAACGCCGTGCTTTCCGCAGTGCGCGGGATCGTGACCGTGGAGCGCGGCGGCGTTGCCTATGATGCCGAAGCGGGCACCGTTCTCCGGCAGGGAGACCGGCTGACGGCTTCTTACGGTGCCACGGCAACGATTCAGGTGGGCGGCGGCTGGCTGACCATGGGCGAAAAGACGGAGCTGTCGGTCACGGAGCCTTCGGCAGACGGCTTTGCCGCGGCGGTGGCCTCCGGCGAGGTATTTTTCTGCGCCGAAACGCCCATGACAGTCGCCTTTGACCGTTACGAGGCCGTTTTTTTTGATGCCGTGGCATCTCTCAGCGTTCGCAGCGGCGCCCGGAGCATCAGTGTCTATGAGGGAACTGTCTCCTGCGAAGATAACGAAGCCCGGGCAGGGCAGATGCTCAACCTGATCGGGGATGACTGCAGTGTAGCGGCCTGCCGGATCGAGTCGCTGAATGATTTTTTGATCGTACAGCTCCGCGCCGCCAACGAGACCCGCTCACTCTGCTTCACCAATGAGGACCTCGACCGGCTGGTGGCAGACCGTCAGGCCTCCATGCAGGCGCTTTTGACAGCTCCGACCCAACCGGAGGCCTCTGGGGAGCCGTCAGAGGAAACAGAGCCTTCTTTCGCAGAAACGCAGGAAAACACCGCGCCCTCCATAGCGCCGACAGAGAAGCCGACGGAAGCTACACAGGCTGCATCCCCGACGGAAACGGAGCCCTCCGAGACCCAGCCGGAGGAGACGGAACCTCCCGTAAAAAACACCTGCACTGTTTCCATCCGATGCGACACGATTCTGAATAACATGGACAATCTTGCGCCGGGCAAAGCGGAATTTGTCCCCGGCGACGGCTTCATTCTCTATCCCGTCACCGTGGAATTTGAGGAGGGTGAGACGGCCTTTGACGTGCTGACCCGCGTCTGCACAACCTATGGCATCCAGATCGAATACAGCTGGACGCCCATGTATGACAGCTACTACATCGAGGGCATCGGCCACCTGTACGAATTTGACTGCGGCAGCGAGTCGGGCTGGATGTATAAGGTCAACGGCTGGTTCCCCAACTACGGCTGCTCCGTCTACACGCTGAAAGACGGCGACAGCATTGCCTGGTGCTATACCTGCACCGGCCTGGGGGCCGACATCGGCGGCTGAGTGGAGTAGCATATGAAACGAGACGCTTTTTCCCAGTATCATCCCGCGGTGAATTTCGTGTTCTTCGTCGGAGCCATCGGCTTCGGCGTGGTGATCCAGCATCCTGCCTATGCGGCGGCGGGCTGTGTCTCCGCCGCGCTCTATTATCTTTTGCTGCGGGGCAGGTCTGCATGGAAGCTGATCCTTTCCATGCTCCCGCTGGCAGCGCTGCTCACCCTTATCAATCCGCTGTTCAACACCTCCGGCGAGCACATTCTCTTCCGGGTGTTCGGACGGCCCTATACCCTGGAGGCGCTGTACTACGGCATGGCCATCGCCGCAATTTTTGTGGTGATGATGCTCTGGTTCGGCTGCTATAACGCCGTGCTGACCAGTGACAAGTTTACCGGACTGTTCGGAAATCTGATCCCGGCTTTGTCCCTGCTTTTGGTGATGGTCCTGCGGATGATCCCCAACTTCTTTAGAAAAATGAAGCAGATCATCGGTGCGCGGCGATCCATCGGCAAGGGCGCCGAGAAGTCCGGCAGCACCAAAGAGAAGATCGGTCAGGGAATGACCGTATTATCAGCGCTGACGGACTGGGCGCTGGAGGGTAGTGTCGTGACTGCCGACTCCATGCGCGCCCGGGGCTACGGGACTGCCCGGCGCACCAGCTTTCAAATCTACCGCATGACCCTGCGGGACTGGGTGCTGCTGGCGCTCATGGTTTTTCTGGCGGCAGGCGTGATCGTCGCAGGCGGCGTCCGGGCTGAATTTACCCCGATTCTGTCCATTGCGCCTCTGACCTGGGGCTTTGCTGCTTACTGCGTATTTCTCTCCATCCCCACGGCACTACACATCAAGGAGGCCCTCCAATGGCGCATTTCCATATCCAAAATCTGAGCTTTTCTTACCCTAATGCGAAAAAGGAATCCCTGAGCGGGGTGACCCTCAGCGTTGAAAAAGGGGAGTATGTGGTCCTCTGCGGCAAGAGCGGCAGCGGAAAAACCACCCTCCTGCGGCACCTGAAATCCGTGCTGACGCCCCACGGCAAGCGCAGCGGACAAATTCTGTTCTGCGGTGTGCCCATAGATGAGGTGAGCAAGCAAGACCAGGCCTCCAAGATCGGCTTTGTCATGCAGAACCCCGACGATCAGATCGTCACGGACAAGGTCTGGCACGAATTGGCCTTCGGACTGGAAAGTCTGGGCTGCGACCAAAAGACCATGCGGCTCCGGGTGGCGGAAATGGCCAGCTATTTCGGCATCCAGGGCTGGTTCCACCGAAATGTGGCGGAGCTTTCCGGCGGTCAGAAGCAGCTTCTGAATCTGGCCTCCATCATGGCGATGCAGCCGGAGGTGTTGATTCTGGACGAACCGACCAGCCAGCTTGACCCCATTGCCGCGTCGGATTTCCTGAATACGGTGCGTAAGATCAACCTGGAGCTGGGCACCACCATCCTCATCACGGAGCACCGGCTGGAGGATATTTACCATGCCGCTGACCGGGTGGTCGTCATGGACGGCGGAAAGATCATCGCCAACGATACGCCTCGCAGGGTGGGGGAGCAGCTTTACGCCCAAAATAACGAGATGTTCGCGGCGCTTCCCACGCCGGTGCGGGTGTTCTACGGGGCAAAGGCCGAGGGAGACTGCCCACTGACCGTCCGTGAGGGGCGCAACTGGCTGTCAAAAACTTTTGAAAACCGCACGCTGGCGGCGGTGGAGCCTGACAGTGAGCCTGCCATGGAGGAAGTAAGGAATCCTGCCTTGAAGGTAAAGGAGGCCTGGTTCCGCTACGAAAAGGACAGCCCGGACGTGCTGCGGGGTGTCAGCTTTGAAGTGCCTGCCGGCAGCCTGTTTGCCGTCGTCGGCGGCAACGGCGCGGGCAAGTCCACCGCTCTGA
This sequence comes from uncultured Clostridia bacterium, assembly GCA_946061345.1. GTDB lineage: Bacteria > Bacillota > Clostridia > Oscillospirales > Oscillospiraceae > JAZOXB01. The sequence goes on from CAMGRA010000002.1 coordinate 27,031, forward strand.
AAGCCGTCTGCGGCATCTGCAAAATCTACCGCGGCCGGGTGGAGATCTTCGGAAAGGACCTGAAAAAGTACCGCTCCGGGGAGCTGTTTCAAAACTGCCTTGCCATGCTGCCCCAGGATCCCAAAAGCCTGTTTGTAAAAAAGACCGTCCGGGAGGAATTGGCCGAGATGTGCCGGGAGGAGGACAAGATCGCTCAGGCCGCCGCCCTCTGCGAGATCGAATCGCTGATGGACGCCCATCCCTATGACCTGTCCGGCGGCGAGCAGCAGAGAGCAGCCCTTGCCAAGGTTCTGCTGACCCAGCCGCGCCTCCTGCTTTTGGACGAGCCGACCAAGGGCCTGGACAGCTTCTTCAAGCAGAAATTCGCCCAAATACTGCGCAAGCTCAGACAGCAGGGCATGACCATTGTCATGGTGTCCCATGACGTGGAGTTCTGCGCTGAGCACGCCGACCTTGTGAGTATGTTCTTTGACGGCCAGATCCTCACCACGGACACGCCCCACCGTTTCTTCGGCCAGAACAGCTTCTACACCACGGCGGCAAACCGCATGAGCCGCTGCGTGTTCCGCAACGCCGTCACCGCCGGGGATGTGGTGGCCCTGTATCAAAAGAACCGGGAGGGAAGCACATGAAACGGTCTACGGTATCTTCCATTCTCACGGTTCTTCTGCTGATCCCCGCGACCCTCTATCTGGGAACCAAGCTCCCCGGCCGCTGGTATTACCTGACCAGCACGCTCATTATCATTGAGACCATGATCCCCTTTTTTCTGGCCTTTGAAAAGCGCAGACCTCAGGCCAGGGAACTGGTGACCATTGCGGTCATGGCGGCCATTGCGGCCGTATCCCGCGCCGCTTTCGCCTTCATCCCGAATTTTAAGCCCATTGTGGGCATCATCATGATCACGGGCATCGCCTTCGGCGCCGAGGCGGGCTTCCTGACGGGCACCGTCGCCGCCTTTGCCAGCAACTTTTTCTTCGGCCAGGGACCCTATACCCCGTGGCAGATGATGGCTTACGGCTTCGGCGGCTTCCTGGCTGGCCTGCTCTTCCACAAAAAGCGGAAGCTGCATCAGAAGCCTGTGCTCTATCTGGCGGTCCTCACAGCCTTTGGCTTCGTCGGCATTGTCGCCGTGGTGGGGCCGCTGCTGGACTGCTGCACCATCTTCACCACGGGCACGCAGCTCACCTGGGCCTACGCGCTGGCCTGCTTTGCCTCCGGCTTCCCCATCAATGTGACCCATGGCATTGCCTGCGGATTGACCATGCTGCTTTTGAGCAAGCCCCTGCTTGACAAGCTGGACCGCCTGAAAACCAAATACGGCATGATGGAGGCCGGTACCGATGGGCTTTGAATGTTACCATCCGGCGATCGGCCTGATCTATTTTGCTGCGGTCATCGCCGCGACGATCTGCTTTCAGCAGCCTGTCTTTCTGGCCATCTCTTTTCTCTGCGCTTTTGCCTACTCCGTGAAGCGGAACGGCAGGCGGGCGCTCCTCTTTGACCTCTGTCTGATCCCGCTCATTTTGCTGTTTGCCGGCTTTTATTCCGGCTATCACCACTTCGGCGTGACGGTTCTGGACAGGAATTTCATCGGCAACCGTATGACGCTGGAATCCCTCCTGTACGGCCTGACCCTGGGGACCGTGACCGCCGCAGTTTTCATGTGGATGAGCTGCGTCTTTTCAATTTTTACGGCGGATAAGGTGGTCTACCTGTTCGGCAGGGTCAGCCCAAAGCTGTCCCTGTTTCTCTCCATTGTCCTACGGATGGTGCCCCGGCTCAAGGTCCAGGCGAAAAAGGTCAGTACGGCGAGGAAAGCCATCGGCAGGGGAGCGGGTCAGGGCAGTTTCTTTCGCCGCCTTTCCAACGGTATCAAGCTGCTGTCGATCCTGATCACCTGGCTGCTGGAATCCATGGCGACCATCTCCGATTCCATGCGCAGCCGCGGCTATGGCCGGAAAGGCCGCACCGCCTTTTCCATCTACCGCTTTGACAGCCGGGACCGAAGCGTGGTCATCGGGATCTTCACCTGCCTGACGCTTCTGGCCATGGCGGTCCTCCTCGGGCAGACCGGCATGGACTTTGACCCCAGACTCCACATGAACCCGATCACGCCTCTGTCCTGCCTTTTCTATCTGGGCTACGGCGTCCTTTGCCTGCTGCCCCTGGGACTGGAAGTGACGGGAGAGCTTCGCTTTGCACACCTGAGGAAAAGCATATGAAACGACAAAACTGGTACCTGTCCACCATCGACCCGCAGGCGGAAAAGTTGGTGCGGGAATACGGCCTGGGCTTGGAGATCGCCGAATTCTGCACTGCCTCCAACCTGGACGACAACCTGAAAGAGACAGACAGGGTTGTGGGCGAAAAAATAAAATACGCAGACCACTTCATTCTCCACGGCCCCTTTAACGAGCTGTTTCCCTGCGCCGTTGACCCGAAAGCAAGGGAGCTGGCCTCCTTTCGTTATGGCCAGGCCCTGGAACGTGCCCGAGCCTACGGCATCGGAAAGGTCGTTCTTCACGCGGGCTTTAACCCCTATTTATATTATCCCTGCTGGTTTGAAGAGCAGTCAATTGACTTTTGGCGGGCTTTTGAGATCCCCGACGGGATGACTGTCTGCCTGGAAAACGTTTTGGAAGAGAAGCCGGAGATGCTGGCAAATATCCTACAGGCGGTGGACAGCCCGAAGCTGCGGATGTGCCTGGATTTGGGCCATGTGAGCGCCTATTCCAAGATCCCGGCGGAGGACTGGCTGCGGATCTGTGCGCCCTGGCTTTCCCATTTCCACATTCACAACAACGACGGCTCCCGGGATACCCACAGCGGCTTGACGGAGGGAATCCTTCCCGTGGAATCGCTGCTGCACCTGGCGGAGAAGCTGTGTCCCGACGCGACCTTTACCCTTGAACTTCCCGAAGCAGGCACTTCTGTCTGCTGGCTGAAAGAAAAGGGCTTTCTGGAGGAATGACCATGGAATTACTGGACCTGGAGATCAAGCCGCTGGACGAGACGGCAATGTCTGCTGCCCGTGCGCGGCAGGCGCAGCTTGCCAAACCGCCCGGAAGCCTGGGACGGCTGGAGGAATTGTCCGTGCAGCTTGCGGGCGTCACGGGAAAAGTGCAGAGCACCATCAAAAAGAAGCATCTTCTGGTCTTTGCCGCCGATAACGGCGTGGTGGAGGAGGGCGTGTCCAGCGCGCCCCGGTCCGTGACCCTGCAGCAGACGGTGAACCTGACACGGGCCAAGACGGGCGCCTCTGTGCTGGCAAAGCACTTTGGCTGCGGGATCACGGTCTGTGATGTGGGCGTGAATGCCGACATCACGGAGAAAGCCGTTTTGGACCGAAAGATCGCCTACGGGACGGGGAATATCGCCCACGGCTCTGCCATGACGCGGGAACAGGCCCTGACTGCCATCCGCACCGGCATAGAGCTGGCCCAAAGCACCGACGCGGACGTGCTGGGAGTCGGTGAAATGGGCATCGGCAATACCACGACCTCCTCTGCTGTGCTGGCGGTGCTGCTCGAAGCGGATGTGGAGGCTGTCACAGGCCGCGGCGGCGGCATTACGGACGAGAGTTTCCGCAAAAAGAAGGACGTGATCCGCCGGGCCATCGCCGTGAACCAGCCGAACAGATTCGACGTGGTGGACGTGCTTGCAAAGGTGGGCGGCTTCGACATTGCCGCTATGTGCGGCGCGTTCCTGGGAGCCGCCGCGACACAGCGCCCGGTGGTGATCGACGGCTTTATCTCCGCGGTTGCCGCCTTGTGTGCGGTGAGGCTCCGTCCCAACGTCCGGGGCTACCTGATCCCCAGCCACGCCTCCTATGAGATCGGCTACCGGCTTGCCATGGATGCCATGGAGCTGCAGCCCATGCTTCTGCTGGGGATGCGCCTCGGGGAGGGAAGCGGCTGCCCCCTGGCCTTTGAGATCCTCTCTGCCGCCTGCGCGGTCATGAACCACATGGCGACCTTTGACCAGGCCGGCATCAACGATGACTACTTAGACGAGATCCGCGTCGGCGACAAATTCACCGTGGAGGGAAAAGCATGACAGTCTTTGTAAGCGGCGGCGCAAAAAACGGAAAATCCTCGTTTGCCCAGGATCTGGCTGTGAAATTAGCCAAGGGCGGCAAGCACTACTACGTCGCCACCATGATCCCCAGTGACGAAGAAGACCGGGAGCGCATCCGAAAGCACCTGGCTGACCGGGAAGGACTGGGCTTTGAGACCATCGAGTGCGGGAGAAACATCCTTTCCTGCCTGGATAAGGCGGAAAAGGACGCCACCTTTTTGCTGGACAGCGTGACGGCGCTGCTGATGAACGAGCTGTTTCCGAATCCTGCCGACGGAAAAATGGATACGGACGCGGCCTGGCGCTGCGCAGAGGACCTGGTCACCTTTGCCCAAAGCGTCCGAAACGCCGTGTTCGTCAGCGATTATATCTACTCTGACGCCGCCTGCTATGATGAGACTACAGAGGTTTACCGTGCCGGTCTTGCGGCCATTGACCGGCGCCTGGTAGCGGCCTGTGACACAGTGGTCGAAGCGGCGGCAGGAAATTTTATCGTCCACAAGGGGGAAGCGCTCCTATGAAACAACTGCTCCATGCCTTTGCCATGTGCCAGTCCATGTTCTGCGCCCTCCCATGCCCCTGGCACATCTGGGACGAGGAAGCAAGGGACAAAATGCTGCTGTTTCTGCCTGTTGTCGGTCTGGAGATGGGCGCGATCTGGGCAGGGCTTGCCTATCTTGCGCGGCTCATCGGCCTTCCCGCTCTTGTAACCGGACTGGTTCTATGCGCCTGTCCCTTTGTGCTGAGCGGCTTTATCCATCTGGACGGCTTTCTGGATGTGACCGACGCCGTGCGGTCCTGCCGGGAACTGCAGCGCAGACGGGAGATCCTCAAGGACCCCCACGTGGGTTCCTTTGCGGTCATCGGCTGTATTTTGTTGATGCTTGCGCAGTTTGCGCTGTTTGCGTCCGCGCCGGATGGCGCGGATTTGCGGATCTTATTTTTTATCCCGGCGGTGAGCCGCTGCTGCTCCGTCCTGGCGGTGTCTGCGCTGCGGCCCATGCACACCAGCCAATACGCCGCGAGAAAAAAATCAAAAGCGCAGAGTTGTATCATCGCGACCTCGCTGTGTGCCGCCGTTGCCGCAGGCTTCCTGCTCTGTGGGAAATACGGCTTTACCCTGTTGGGATGCCTGCTTGGTTATGGGCTGGCTCTGTGCAGGGGCTACAGGTCCCTGGAAGGGATGAACGGCGATATTTCCGGCTATGCTCTGACCGTCGGAGAACTGTGCGCTGTGGCGATTTTTGCGTTTCTATAGGAGGCGGCTATGGTTTTGATCATCGGCGGCGCGTACCAGGGAAAGCTGGACTACGCCAAGGTCGTTTTTTTCATTGAAGATAACGAGATTTTCGCCTGTGACGGCGCTGAAATCGATTTTTCCAGGCGGTGTATTTACCGCATTGAGGAATTCACTCTGGCCTGCGTTCGGGAAAACATCGATCCGACGGAGTATTTTCGTTCCCACCGGGAAAGGTGGAAAGACAGCATTTTGATCTGCCAAGATATTTTCTGCGGTGTGGTGCCGTTGGGCGAGGAAATGCGGGCCTGGCGGCAGGCGACCGGGCGGCTGTGCCGGTATCTGTCCGGGGAAGCCGCACAAGTCAGCAGGCTTTTTTGCGGCTTGGAGCAGCGGCTGAAATGAGCACCGTATATCTGATCCGCCACGGCAGGACTGAGGCCAACGAAAAACATCTCTACTGCGGAAGCTCGGATGTCCCGCTGTCCGAGGCAGGCATCATGGCACTGAAAAAGCTGACCTACCGTATTAAAAGCGCCCACTTCATCACCAGCGGTATGAAACGGACGGAACAAACACTGCAGGTGTTGTTCGGAAAGGTCCCTCACAGCCGGGAGCCAAGATTCCGGGAGATGGATTTTGGCCTGTTTGAGCTGCGCAGCTACGAAGAAATGAAGGACGACCCTGCCTATCAGGCGTGGATCAGCGGCGATAACGAGGCCAAGGCGGCTCCCGGCGGTGAGAGCGGCGTGCAGATGCAAAAAAGAGCTATAGAGGCCTTTTCGGAACTGAAAGAGACAGGACGGGATGTGGTGATTGTCACCCACGGCGGAGTGATCGCCGCGATCATGGCTCATCTGTTTCCCGAAGAAAACAAAAACCGCTATCAGTGGCAGCCGAATCCCGGGTGCGGATACGCTGTGTTTCAGGGTCGTTACGTGCCGTTAACGGTCACCGGTTGAGGGCACGAACGGGAGCAAGTCCGGTTTTGTGCTTTGCCGGTAAACATAGAACAGACTGTTCATTTTTACGATTGAACAGCCTGTTGGTTTTTTACATTATTTACATTCCTGTCTATTCCCGGTGTGTTGGGTATAATTCAAGCGAGATGGAATACTGATACTGATTCTTGGTGAAAAAGTTTCATCAAGAATCCCGTGTGCTGCGCACACTCACATCTTGCTTAAGGCACGCTGTGCCGTCTTGTGCAGAATCTGATACTGAAAACCGATTAAAATATTCATTTCAATCGGTTTTCAACGCCGTACCGGCGTTTTCGGCGCTATAAAAAGCAAGGAAAGCTTTTTATCAGATTCTGGATAAAAGCACGCTGACCTTTTTTGGAAAAAATGATCATATTTTGCAGAAAACTCCTTGACTGTTCCCACTATAATGGGTATAATTTAAAATGAAGAGCTATCTGTTTCGGATGCTTCGGATGCATTTCAGAGGATGCTTATAAAGAATTATAAAGGAGACGAAAAGATGAAAAAACGATTTCTCAGCGTATTTCTGGCACTGTGTATGCTCTGTGCCCTGCTGCCTGCTGGCTTGCCGGCGGCAAGCGCGGCGGGTGTAGCCTACCCCGTTGAGGGCGGTAACATCTACTTCGACGTGTTCACAGGGAAGATCACGGACTGTGATGACACCGTGACCAAGGCGTATATCCCGGCGGAGATTAACGGCAAGGCTGTTACGGGAATCGGTGGGTACGCGTTTCAGGACTGTTACTATCTGACGAGCGTGACGATCCCCGAAAGCGTGACCAGCATCGGTGATTATGCGTTTAGTTACTGCAGAAGCCTGACCAGTGTGACGATCCCTGATGGCGTGACCAGCATCGGCAATTCTGCGTTCTACAATTGCACCAGCCTGACGAGCGTGACGATCCCGAACAGTGTGCCGAGCATCGGCGATTATGCGTTCTCCCATTGCAGCAGCCTGACGAGCGTGACGATCCCTGATGGCGTGACCAGCATCGGTGATTATGCGTTTAAGGACTGCACCAGCCTGACGAGCGTGACGATCCCCAACAGCGTGACCAGCATCGGCAATTCTGCGTTCTACAATTGCACCAGCCTGACGAGTGTGACGATCCCGAACAGTGTGATGAGCATCGGTTACGAAGCATTCAGCAACTGCAGCAGCCTGACCTCAGTTTATTTTTTGGGCAACGCGCCTAAGGTTGGAACGAACGCATTCGCAACGTTGAGTGGGGAAACCGCCCTGACGCTCTATTACCTTGAGGGCAAGAGCGGCTGGACCACGCCCACCTGGAACGGCTATCCGGCAGAACCGGTAACAAGCATTGCCTACCCCGTCGAGGGCGGCAACATCTACTTTGACATGGCCACGGGAACCGTTACGGATTCTGACAAAACCATAACCAAGGCGGATATCCCGGCGCAGATCAACGGTGTGGCGGTGACCGGCATAAAGAGTCATGCTTTTTTCGACTGCACAGACCTGACCAGCGTCACGATCCCCGACAGCGTGACGAGTGTCGAAGAATTTGCGTTTTCGGCCTGCAGCAGCCTGACCGCAATCAATGTGGCGACGGGAAATACCGCCTATACCTCGGTGGATGGCGTCCTGTTCAGCAAGGATATGACGATCCTGGTTGCTTATCCGACCGGCAAGGCAGGAGAATATGTTGTTCCAAACGGCGTGATGAACATCGGTGATACCGCGTTTTCGGGTTGCCGCAATCTGACGAGCTTGACGATCCCCGACAGTGTGACCAGTATCGGTATTTTTGCATTCGAAAGCTGCACCAGCTTGACGAGCGTGACGATCCCGAACAGTGTGACGAGCATTGGCAGAGGTGCGTTTAGCGAATGTAGCAGTCTGACGAGTGTGATGATCCCCGACGGTGTGACCAGTATCGATGATTCTGTGTTCTCCGGCTGCAGCAGTCTGACGGACGTGACGATCCCGAACAGTGTGACCAGTATCAGTGATTGGGCGTTCGAAAGCTGCAGCAGCCTGGCAAGTGTGACGATCCCGAACAGTGTGACGAGCATTGGTGATGCTGTGTTCTCCGGCTGCAGCAGTCTGACGAGTGTGGTGATCCCCGCCGGTGTGACCGATATCGGCAATAATGCGTTTTTCGATTGCACCAGCCTGACGAGTGTTACGATCCTGAACAGTGTGATGAGCATCGGTAGTTATGCGTTTTGGAACTGCAGCAGCCTGACGAGTGTGACGATTCCCGACAGCGTGACGTTCATCGACAGTTATGCGTTTTACAACTGTATCAGCCTGACCTCCGTTTATTTTCTGGGCGATGCGCCCGAGCTTGGATCGCGCGCATTTCAGACGAAAAGCGGTAGTGAATATGTCAATATCCCCGGCCTGACGCTCTATTACATTGACGGAAAAGCCGGCTGGACCACGCCTACCTGGAACGGTTATCCGACGCAGCCGCTATCCGCATTGCCGGTTGTCGCTTACCCTGTCGAGGGCGGCAATATCTACTTTGAAAAAGCAACGGGAACCATTACGGATTGTGACGACACCGTAACCAGGGCGGATATCCCGGCAGAGATTGACGGCGCGGCAGTGACAAGCATCGGCAATGATGCATTCAGCTACTGCAGCAGCCTGACAAACGTCACGATCCCCGACAGCGTGAGGACCATGGGTTGGAATGCGTTTCTCTATTGTACTGCCCTGGAGGATGTGACAATACCGGGCGGATTGACGAATGTTGGACAAAGCGCGTTTTTTTGCTGCACCGCACTGACGAGTGTGACGATCATGGACGGCGTGATATCCATCGATTGTTTTGCGTTCCGCGGCTGCAGCGGCCTGACCAGCGTTACGATTCCGAACAGCGTGACGACCATCAGTTATTATGCGTTCAACGGCTGCACCTATTTGAGGGAGATTACGATCCCCGACAGCGTGACCAGTATCGGTGATTATGCGTTCTTCAACTGCAGTAGCCTGACCTCCGTTTATTTTCTGGGCGATGCGCCCGAGCTTGGATCGCGCGCATTTCAGACGAAAAGCGGTAGTGAATATATCAATATCCCCGGCTTGACGCTCCATTACATTGAGGGCAGGAACGGCTGGACCACGCCCACCTGGAACGG
>CAMGRA010000003.1 GCA_946061345.1 uncultured Clostridia bacterium
TGATGACGCTGTTGCCATCCAATATCATCAGCTTCATAGCGTTCCTCCCATTTATGCGCGCTTCCATTTTGCGCCCTGGGGCGTGTCGATGATCTCGATGCCCCGGGCTTTCAGTTCATCGCGGATGCGGTCAGCCTCTGTCCAGTTCTTCGCCTTTTTTGCCGCGGCACGGGCCTGGAGCATCGCCTCGATCTCAGGATCGTGTTCCTCCTCCGGCTGTGCGTCACGTACCTTTTGGGCGGCGGAGATCAGGTTCAGGCCGAGCACCCGGTCAAAATCAGCGCAGGCGGCCAGCTTGGTGGCATCGTTGGTCTTGGCCTTCAGAACGTCGTAAAGGGCCGTCACCGCAAGGGACGTGTTGAGGTCGCCATTCAGGGCGGACACAAAGCGCTCCTTCAGTCCTGTCAGAGCCTGGGTATCCACTTCGCCGCCGTTGGGGTCAAGGGCGGCGATTTTGGCGATGAGCTTTTCATAGGTCGCCGCCGCGTTGTCCAGATTTTCCCAGGAAAAGACCAGATTGCGGCGGTAGTGGCTCTGCAGGCAGAACAGGCGGTAGGCCAGCGGGTCATAGCCCTTCTGCTCCAGCAGGGAGACGGTCAGAAACTCACCCTTGGACTTGGACATTTTGCCGCCCTCGGTGTTCAGGTGGTGGACATGGAACCAGTAATTGCACCATTTATGGCCCAGATACGCCTCGGACTGGGCGATCTCGTTGGTGTGGTGAGGGAAGGCGTTGTCGATGCCGCCGCAGTGGATGTCCATGTCCTCGCCCAGATGCTTCATGCTGATGCAGGAGCACTCGATATGCCAGCCGGGATAGCCGGTGCCCCATGGAGAATCCCACTTGAGGGCCTGATCCTCAAACTTGGACTTGGTGAACCAGAGGACAAAGTCGTTCTTGTTGCGCTTGTTGGTGTCCTCCTCCACGCCCTCGCGGACGCCCACCTCCAGATCTTCCTCGTTGTGGTCGTTGAATACATAGTATTTCTCCAGCTTGGAGGTGTCGAAATAGACATTGCCCCCGGCCAGATACGCAAAGCCCTTGTCCAGCAGGGTCTGAACCATATGGATATACTCACTGATGCAGTTGGTCGCCGGTTCGACCACCTCGGGCCGCTTGATGTTCAGCTTCTCGCAGTCGGCAAAAAAGGCATCGGTATAATATTTTGCGATCTCCATGACGCTCTTATGCTCCCGCTTTGCGCCCTTGAGCATCTTGTCCTCGCCGGTGTCGGCGTCGGAAGCCAGGTGGCCCACGTCGGTGATATTCATGACGCGCTTGACGTTATAGCCCAGGTAGCGCAGGCTCTTTTCCAGCACGTCCTCCATGATATAGCTGCGCAGGTTGCCGATATGGGCGTAGTGGTAGACCGTCGGGCCGCAGGTATACATTTTTACCACGTCGGGATGGTTGGGGACGAACAGCTCTTTCTTATGAGTCAGCGAATTGTAAAGATACATTTTATTTCTCCTCCATCTGTTTTTCCAGCTTTTCCAAGCGCTCATGCAGGTAGTCCAGCTCTGCGCGGACGGGGTCCGGCGTGTGGATGTGGTCGAGCTTTTCGCCGTTGAGGCGCACCACGCGTCCGGGTACGCCGACCACGGTGGAATTGGCGGGCACTTCCTCCAGCACCACGGAATTGGCGGCAATGCGCGCGTTGTCTCCCACCTTGAATGGACCGAGGACCTTCGCGCCGCAGCCAACCATGACGTTATTGCCGAGGGTGGGATGGCGCTTTTCCCGCGCGGCGCCCGTGCCGCCGAGGGTCACGCCCTGATAGAGCAGACAGTCGTCCCCCACCTCCGCCGTGGCGCCGATGACCGTGCCCGTGCCGTGGTCGATGACGAGCCGCCGGCCGATCTTCGCGGCGGGATGGATCTCAATTCCCGTCCTGCGGCGCGCGATCTGGGATATCCAGCGCCCGATGAATTTCATGCCGTGGGTAAAAAACCAGTGGGCGACCCGATAATACATCACGGCGTGGAGGCCGTTATACAGCCAGAACACCTCAAATTTGCTGCGGGCTGCCGGGTCGTTTCGCTGGTACGCCTCTATGGTTTCTTTTAACCGCATCTTCTCGCCTCCAAACATGAATCATAACCACCGGCCGTGCCAATGGTATGCACCAGCCCCTTGGGCCATGCCCTCGGTTGAGCCTATAGGCACATCGGCTTTTCATTCGCTTGCATGAAGAGCCCTTCCACCGCAGATGCGGTTATGCACACATCCCAGGCCCCCTCTGACGAGGGGGCTGGATTTTTGCGCAGCAAAAAGACTGGGGGAGAGATTTTCTCTTCTTGTTTCTCTCCCTCCGTCTTCGCCTTGCGGCGAATCCACCTCCCTCATCAGAGGGAGGCTTTCCGCTGCGGCGGGACTCGGCTTAGCCAATGCTTTTTGGAACCACCAGCCGGGTGAAGTGGTTTTCTTAACCTAAAAGCCCGCCTCGGAATTGCTTCCAGAGGCGGGCATTGCTCGCGGTTCCACTCTGATTTCTCACTTCTGCCTTAACGCGGCAAACGGGGTCTCCCCTCGCTCACGAACGCACTTCCCCTGCACGGCACCGTGTCCGCTTTCAGCCGACGGCGGTCACTCTCTGCTGCGCTTCTGCAGGCTACTCTTTTCGGTCAACGCGATATTTGTTTTCATTATATTATCATTTCGCGGTTTTTGTGTCAAGTTTTTTCCTGATTCTTCCCGGCACAACGTTTTCTGTCAGTTTTTCAGTATGTCGATATTCTTGATGAAATACTCCACGCCGGAGTAGAGGGTGACGGCGGAAATGGCGATGACGACGACCCAGTTGAACACCGTCAGGAAGCACGTGCCCAGCAGGTCCTCGAACACACTTGTGTTCAAAAACAGCATCAGGCAGATGCCGGACATGGTGATGGCGGTCTTCATCTTTCCCGACCAGGCTGCCGCAATGACGCGGCCCTTGCCGGAGGCGACCATCCGCAGGCCGCTGACGGCAAATTCCCGGGTCAGGACGATCATCAGCGCCCAGGCGGGAAAGATCCCCCATTCACAGAACACGGCCATTGCTGCAATGACCAGGATCTTGTCAGCCAGAGGGTCCAGAAATTTGCCGAAATCCGTCACCTGATGGTATTTCCTGGCAATTTTGCCGTCGACCAGATCCGTCAGACTGGCGATAGCGAAGATAGCCAGGGCCACATACTGCATCACCGTACCCAACGGCCCGACCAAATACATGCAGAGCAGGAAAAACGGGATCAGGATCACCCGCACCAATGTGATTTTCGTAGCTGTCGTCATCATTTACCTCTCCTCACAAGCACCTATCAGGTCGCCGTCACAGACGCCGGTGATTTTGACGGATACAAAGCTGCCGGTATGCACCGTTGTCTCGCTGTCGAAACAAACTCTGCCGTCGATGTCGGGGGAATCGGCATAGGTCCTGCCGAAATACCGCTCCGTTTCCGGGTCATAGCCCTCGCAGAGGACCTCCATGACCTTTCCGATCCGGGCCTCGTTATACTCATCCATGATACGGGACTGCAGCTCACTGACGATCTCTGCCCGGTGTGCGGCTGTCTCCTCGTCGGGATGCTCCATTTTTGCCGCAGCCGTTCCCTCCTCCGGGGAGAAGGCAAAGGCACCTACGCGCTCCAGCTTATGTGTCCGCAGCCAGTCGCACAGCTCGTCAAACTCCGCCTCTCCCTCGCCGGGAAGTCCGGTGATGAGGCTGGTGCGGATAACCACGCCGGGGATCCTCTCCCGCAGCCGGGCAAAAAGCTCGTCCAGCTCCGCACGGGTGCCACGCCGGTTCATCCGCTTCAAGATGCTGTCGTTGACGTGCTGAATGGGGATGTCCATATATTTGACGATCTTCGGCTCCGACGCAATCACGTCGATGAGTTCGTCGGTCATCTCGTCCGGGTAGAGGTAGTGAACGCGTATCCAGTGGAGCTTTTCGATCCTGCACAGCTCCCGCAGCAGCTCCGGCAGCTTTCGTTCGCCGTAGAGGTCGATGCCGTAGCGGCTGGTATCCTGGGCAACGACGATGAGTTCCTTGACACCGTCTTCAGCCAGCATCCGCGCCTCATAGAGGCAGTCCTCCAGGCTGCGGCTGCGGTATCTGCCCCGCAGGGACGGAATGACGCAGTAGGAGCAGCGGTTGTCGCAGCCCTCCGCGATCTTCAGATAGGCGTAATAGGCCGGGGTGGTCAGCACACGGCCGGTCTCGGTCAGGGCAGCGTTGATGTCGCCGAACCGGCAGACGGTCTGGTCTGCAAGCAGGGCCTCCACCGCAGAAACAATATCGTCATAGCAGCCCGTTCCCAGAACGCCGTCCACCTCGGGCATCTCCTGCAGAATTTCCTCCTGATAGCGCTGAGAAAGGCAGCCGGTGACCAGGATCTTACCGATGATCCTCTCCTGCTTCAACGCGCCCATGGCCAGGATATTGTCAATGGCCTCGCTCTTGGCAGAGTCGATAAAGCCGCAGGTGTTGATGATGACCACATCCGCGCCCTCGACGCCGCTCAGCAGCTCATAACCGGCCTGCTGCAGCAGATACATCATCTGCTCCGCGTTGACCTGGTTTTTTGCACAGCCCAGGGAGATCATCCCGATACGCTTGTCCATATGTGAAACCCTTCCTTATCATCAATCGTCGAAAAATTCCTCGTCCGGCGCATACCGCTCCAGCGCGCGCCGGATGTCGCTCCAGTGATGGCCGCGCCGCAGCAGTGCGTCCGTGGCGCGTTTGCACTCGGCCCTGTCCGGTGTTTTGCCCCGGAAGCGCCGCTGCAAAAAGGCGTCGATGGCATCGTCCTGCACGGGCATCTGCTCCATAGCCTTGTCCCAGAGTTCCCTGGGGATCCGCTTCTCATAGAGCATCTGCCGGATCCGCGCGGCGCCGTAACCCTTAGCGGCACCGCTGCGGACGATGGACTCCGCCGTCTGGCGGTCATCCAGCAGCTTCAGCTCCGTGAGCCACTGTACCGCTTCTTTGGCGTCTTCCTCCCGTTCGCCCTTCTGCACCAGGCGCATCTCCAGCTCCCTTTGGGAGACGGCGCTGGCCGATACGATCCGCACGGCACGTTCCCGGGCGGAGGCCTTGTCGCAGGTGTCTTTGATAGAAGCCATGGCGCTCTCCGGCACCTCCATGCCCTCGTAAAGGCCCAGCTCCGCCAGTGCGGAGGCGGGCATGAGCAGACTGACGCCGTTGTCAAAGCTCACCCGTTTTTTCCCCTGAGGGGAGCGGGTGGCCTCTATCGACTCAACCCTCATCAAAGTCCTCAGCGGAGATGTCTACCGCCTTGCCGGCAGGCTTGGCCGCAGGCTTATGAACGTCGCGCAGCTCCGCCAGATGGGCGCGGACCTTCGCCTCCAGTTCCTCTGCCAGCTCCGGATGATCGGCAATATACTGCTTGGCATTGTCGCGGCCCTGACCGATGCGCTCGTCGCCGATGGAGAACCAGCTGCCGCTCTTGTTGACCAGCTCCAGCTCCACCGCCATATCCAGCAGCTCGCCGTATTTGGAAATACCCTCGCCGTACATGATGTCAAAGACCGCCTCGCGGAACGGAGGCGCGACCTTATTCTTGATGACCTTGACACGGGTGCGGTTGCCGATGATGGCGCCGCCTTCCTTGATGGCCTCGATCTTGCGCACGTCCAGACGGACGGAGGAATAGAATTTCAGCGCGTTGCCGCCGGTGGTAGTCTCCGGGTTGCCGTACATCACGCCGATCTTCATACGAAGCTGGTTGATAAAAATGACGATGCAGTTGGTCTTGGCGATGGTGCCGGCCAGCTTGCGCAGTGCCTGGGACATGAGCCGGGCCTGCAGGCCGACAAAGGCGTCGCCCATTTCACCCTCGATCTCCTGACGGGGCACAAGGGCCGCCACCGAGTCCACGACCACCACGTCGATGGCGCCGGAACGGACCAGCGCGTCGGTGATCTCCAGCGCCTGCTCACCCGTATCCGGCTGAGAGACCAGCATGGAGTCGATGTCCACGCCGATGGCCGCCGCGTAGGTGGGGTCCAGAGCGTGCTCAGCGTCGACGAAAGCCACCTCGCCGCCGCGTTTCTGGGCCTCCGCCACCACGTGCAGGGCCAGCGTGGTCTTGCCGGAGGACTCCGGTCCGTAGATCTCCACGATCCTGCCCCGAGGCAGGCCGCCGATGCCCAGAGCGGCATCCAGTGCCAGAGAACCGGTGGGAATGGCATCCACATTCATCTCCGGCTTGTCGCCGAGACGCATGACAGAGCCCTTGCCGAAATTCTTCTCGATGTTATGCAGGGCAGTTTCCAGTGCTTTTTTCTTGTCCTCAGCAGGTGCGGGAGCCTCATAGTTGGTTTTTTTCTGTGCCATAGTCAGCTTTCCTCTCTTTTCCGGGCAAGCACTGCCCTTGTGATTTCTGCAGAATCTTTTCTCAGTTCAGTGATCTCATAGCCGTGCCGCTGCAGCAGCGAACAGACGTCGTTTTCCTGCCCGAAGCCAAATTCAAAGCATATCCAGCCGCCGGGCTGCAGGGCGGGCGTAAAGTTTTCCAGAATGGCCCGGTAGAAGTCCAGGCCGTCAGCGCCGCCGTCCAGAGCCAGACGGGGCTCGTAGTCGCGTACGGAGGGGTCCAGGGTCTTCCAGGTCTCCGTGGGAATGTAGGGCGGATTGGAAACGATCAGGTCGAAGGTCCCCAAAAACTCCTGAGCGGGCTTCAGTGCGTCGATGGGCAGGCACTTGACCCGCGTGGCCAGCTTCTGCTCCATGGTATTGCGCCGGGCTACCCGCAGCGCACCCTGAGATATGTCGCCCAGGGTCACCCGGGCATCCTTGACCCGCTTTGCAATGGCCAGGCCGATGCAGCCCGAGCCGGTGCAGAGGTCTAAAATTCGGGGATTCTGATTCAAAAACAGGGCCTTTTTGATGGCCAGCTCCGTGACAACGGTGGTGTCGTCCCGGGGGATCAGCACGTCGGGCGTCACCGTCAGGGTCATGTCGTAGAAGTCCCACTCACCCAGGATATAGGGCATGGGCTCCCCCGCCGCATAGCGCCGGACGAAATCCGCCGTCAACTGGCAGACCTCCTCCGAGGCATAGAGCTCCCGGTCGGCGATCATCTGCTCCGCCGTCTTGCCCGAGGCGGCGCAGACCAACTCCCGGGCGATGTTGGAGGCGAACTGTCCCTCCTTTTCCAGCAGGGCACGGCGGGCATCCAAATAGAGGTCCGCGTACTTCTTTACCATTTATCGTCGCCCTCCCGCTCGGGAAGCACGGCGGTCAGCGCAGCAATGCCCACCTCGATCATGCTGTCATCCGGCTCGTTGGTGGTCAGGTGCTGCAGCCACATACCGGGAGCCGACAGGGCGCGGGTCAGGGCGTTGTCATGGCGACCCACCAGACGGTTAAACTCATAGCTGATACCCACCACGATGGGAAGCAGCAGCAGCTTCAGGACCATACGCACCAAAGCGTTGAGGATCCCGGAATTAAATTCAGGTGTAATGGGCCGCAGGAACACCGAGGCCACGGAAAACACCAAGATGGACACAATAATGACCACAAACAGAAAGCTGGTGCCGCAGCGGGGATGGAGCCGGGTCTGCTGGCGGACGTTTTCCACCGTCAGGGGCAGTTTGGCCTCATAGCAGCGGATGGTCTTATGCTCCGCCCCATGGTAGGAGAACACCCGTTTCATATCCTCCATGCGGGAGACCAGGAACATATAAGCCAGGAAGATCACAATGCGCAGAAGGCCCTCCAAAAGATTGCGCGCCAGCTCATTGTGCGTCACCCAATGCTCAATGAACTCGCCCAGCAAGGACGGCAGCAGAATGAACAGCGCCACGGAAAACAAGATGCCCATAACCACCGCCAGGGTGATGACCACACTCTGGGCCTTTTCCGAGGAGAGCTTCTTTTCCAGCCAGGCGTCAAGTTTCGACTGTTTTTCCGCCGGAGCCTCGTCCTCATCGGCGGCGTAGACATCCGCCGAGTACATCAGGGCGGAAACGCCGGTCTTCATGGAGCCGCAGAAGTTAAAGATGCCGCGGATAAAGGGGATCCTCTTCACGGAGAACTTGCCGGTTTTTTTCCGGGGTTCGACCTTAGTTTTGACGCCCTCCTTGGTGCGCACCACCGTGGCGCACTTGTCCGGGCCCATCATCATAATTCCCTCGATCAGTGCCTGACCACCGATCATGGTTTTGAATTTTTCGTTGGTTTCTTTCTTTGCCATAGTATTCCTTTCTTTTCCCCGGGCTGCGTCACTGCGCCTCGATGGGGAGCCGTATGGTCACAAGGGTGCCGCCGCCTTCCGCGTTGGACAACTCCAGAGAGCCGTTATGCATGGACACGATCTCATCACAGACCGCAAGCCCAATGCCGCTGCCGCGGGCCTTGGAGGCCCCTTTGTAAAACTTCTTTTTGACCAGCGGAAGCTCCTCCTCCGGGATGCCGGGACCGAAATCCCGGATGCAGATGAGGATCTCCTGCTCCACGCGGTGGATCTCCGCCGTGATCTTGCCTCCCTCTCCGCCGTGCTTGGCCGCGTTGTCCAGAATGTTCAGGAACACCTGGCGCATACGGGCGGTATCGCAGGGGATCTCCGGAATGTCGTCATCGTTGTCCAGATATTCCAGCTCAATTTTCTCCTGGGCAAGACGGCTGCCGTACATAAAGACGGTATCTTCAAATTCCGAGCGCAAATCGCTCATGGCGACGTTGAGGGTGAAGCGTCCGTCCTGGATACGGGTAAATTCCAACAGCTCCTCCACCATACCGGTCAGGCGTTTGGACTCCCGCAGAATGATCCGCAGGCCGCGCTGAGCCTCCCGGGTGTCCACACTGCCGCCGGAGGACAAAAGGGTCTCGCTCCAGCCGCTGATGGCGGTCAGCGGGGTCCGCAGCTCATGGGACACGGAGGAGACAAATTCCGACTGCATTTTCTCCGCCTGACTGATCTTATTGGACATATCATTGATCGTGTCCGCCAGCTCGCCGATCTCGTCATTGGAGTGGAGCTGTATCTGCACGCCATAGCTGCCGGCGGCGATACGCTTGGCGGTTTTGGTGATCTCGGAAACGGGGCCTAAAATGGATTTCAGATAATAACGGCCACTGATATAGACGATGAGCAGGAGCCCCAGGCCCACCAGGCTGATAAGCAGGGTAAACATCAATATCTGCCGGTCCACCCGTTTCAGACTCGTCACATAGCGCAGAACGCCAATGACCTCGCCGTTGGTATAGATGAGTGGGCTGGACACCGCCATGATGCGCTCTCCCGTGTCGGGATTCTCGCCGGTAAAGGAGCTGATCTCCTTGGTCTCAATGGCCTGTCGGATATCGTCGGTCTCTGCGGTCTTTTTGGAAAGGTTGCTGTAGGAGGAGGCGACAATGCGGTAGCCCGTGTTGACAAATTGCAGCTCCATAACGTCCTTTGCGTCAAAGCTCTGGGTGAATTTGGCGCAGGACTGGTAGTATTCGTTGTAGCTCTGACCGATGTAGGTCTCAAAAAAGGCGGTTCCGGTGCGGGCCTTGGATTCCATGCCCGCCTCCATGCTGGAATAGTAGTAGGCCGCCACGGTAATGGACAGGGCGGTGACACACAGGAGGACCAGCGCAAGCACCAGGCTGAGCGTGTTGCGGAGCCATCGTCCCTGCAGGCCCTTGGTTCGTTTCATTTCCGTCACCCCCTATGGGCCGATCACACGCCCCACTTGTAGCCAAAGCCCCAGACCGTGGTGATATAGGTGGGGTTGGCGGTATTGTCCTCGATCTTGATGCGCAGACGGCGGATATTCACGTCCACGATCTTCAGCTCACCGTCATAATCCCGTCCCCACACAGAGGTCAGAATATCCTCGCGGGAAAGGGCGCGGCCGGGATTCTGCATGAACAATTGGATGATGGCATATTCCACCTGAGTCAGCTTGATGCGGCGACCATCCTTTTCCAGGGTGCGGTTGCGGATGTTGAGGGCAAACGGCTCATGGACGATGATCTCTGCGTCCTGTTCCGCGCCGCCGCCGACTCTGCGGTAGAGGGCGTCGATACGGGCCGTCAGCTCCGCCGGAGAGAAGGGCTTGGTCACATAGTCGTCGGCACCGGTCATCAGTCCCGTCACCTTGTCCATTTCCTGGGTGCGGGCCGTCAGCATGATGATGCCGATGGTCTTGTTGGTGGCACGGATATTGCGGCAGACCTCGAAGCCGTCGATGTCCGGCAGCATAATATCCAGAATGGCAACGCCGATGTCCGGATGCTCCTTGAGCCGCTCCAATGCCTCCATGCCGGTCCCCGCCTCAATGGCGTCGTAGCCGGCGCGCTTCAGGTTGATGACCACAAAGCTGCGGATGCTGACTTCATCCTCCAAAATCAATACCTTTTTCATTCTCATATCCTCCGTACAGCGGTGTCCGCTGTCTTTTTCGTTGTCATATCCTCTATCGGCTGTCTTTTTTTGCTATGCAAAGCATAGCAAAATGGCCATGTGCCGTCTCCGACGGCACGGCCTTGAAATTTCAAGCGCGTGGGCCGGGACGGCCCACAAGCGCGTAAAACTTCATGCGCGAAACATTTATCGTCTTTCGCGGCGTGCTGCCCGCGCATGAAGTTTTATTCCGTTTCGCCGGTTTTCCATTCCACGCGGATGAAATGGAACATCTTCTGCAGCTCCTCAGCTGAGGGCGCGTTGGGACCGTCTCCCGGCAGAGCGCCGTAGCGGACCTCCCCCTTTTCCGCCAGGAGGCCGTAGCCCCATTCGGCAAGCGTGCTGCCTGCGTTTTCTCCCGTCATGCCGACCAGGGAAAAGAGCGTCTCCGGCTCTCCCGCCTGCTTGAGCAGAAAGCGGTGGACAGCCGTGCCGTCCGTCAGGACGCTTCGGGTGACCGCCAGGTTCTCTGCCCATTCCACCGGGATCTCCAGATACCAGCCGTCGGTGTAGTTGTGGTAGGTCAGGCACTTCTCCATCTCCCAGCCGTCGGTGTGGAGATTATACCATAGAATAAGGGAGCGGTTCCGGGAGCTTTCTTCGCCCTCCAGTGCCTGCAGAGGTATCAGCCGCGGCAGCTCGATAAGGCCGTCGGCATCGATGTCGCAGCTATAGACATAGTAATCGCGGACCGTCTTTACGCCGGTATCCGTGCTCTCGGAAAGAGTGAAATTGGTCAATGCTCCGTCCAGCAGGGCAAAAATATCCGTGATAATGCTTCCCTCGCCGTATTCCGAGGCCACAAAGACCGCCGGAACTCCCTGGCACATCTGTCCGGTGATGATCCGCTTGATGGCGGTAACAGGCGTGCTCATGCGTACCTCCCGATCCCGCAGAAGCTGTCCGTCCATCCAGCGGTAGCACTCAACGACACCGTTGGGTGAGTCGCCGTCGGCGTGGAGAATGACCACATCACGGCAGCCGTTTTCGTCCAGATCCACCGTCAGAACCTGGGAGTAATTGGCGTTGACCAGCTCCGTCAGGCCCGTCTCTGTAAGGGAATAAACGCTGAGGGTCTGGGTCACCTGCTCACTGAGCTGACGTCCCACCACGATCTCAAAGCCGGCGCTGCCGTCGATCTCCGCATACTGCACCCGGTCAAAGCCATAGCCTGCACCGGAAGCGGCAGCCACCTGGGCATACTGCCCGTCTATCTTGTCAAAAACGCTGACTGTCAGCGGAGAATCGCCGGTATTCTTCCAATAGGCAACGGCCTCATCCTGACCGTCGCCGTCCAGATCCGCCATCTGCACCGGCTGCTGATTCTCACCGGCAACAGGCGCGCTGTAGGACGCGCCGGCAGGCATGGCAGTCTCGATGGCGCTTTGCAGATTGTAATAGTCTGCCGACTGGGCAGGGATGGCGTAGAGGCTCTCAGCAGGCTCCAGGAAACAGCCGCCCAGCAGAACCAACGCCGCAAGCAAAGAAATACATAAAACCACGCGCCGCAAGCTGCCGTCCCCCTTCCTAAAAAGACAAATGCACTATTGAAGTATTATAGCATGGATTGTTACAAAAGTGTAGTACCTTTGTTACGAGATACGGAAAATTATTTCAAAACAACATTATTTTCTCCGAGAAGGTTGCGCAATTCCTCCAACATATCGTCGCGTACGGCGCAATTTGTTCCTCTTTTGACGCCGGTGTCGGCGAAATACAAGATGGCCTGCAGCCCGCCGGGGAACATATTGAGGATGGCCCGGGTCTTCCGGTCCTCCACGCACCCCTCCGTCGGCAGCTTGAGATAGAGCCTCTGCGGCTCCGGCTTGGCAACCTCTGCAATGGGCCACAGATCGTTGACCACCATCTGCGGAGCTTTTTCATCCCGCACCGACAGCCGCCCCTCCACAACCACAGCGGTGTTCTCCTTGAGCAGGGTGCCGCGCCTGGCGATGACGTTGGAAAAGACCAGCAGCTCCATATCGGCAGTGTCGTCCTCCAGGGTCACATAGGACATCATGGAATTGCTGCGGGTAGTCTTCATCTTCACATGCTCTACGATGCCCGCGATGCGGACGGTCTGCTCGTCGCGGAAAAGGCCGTCGCCGCTTTCAAAGGACTGCATGATGCGCAGAATGGGCGCAACCTGGCTGTCCTTGAGCTGCTTGCGGTATTCATCCATGGGGTGGCCAGACAGGTAAAGGCCGATGGTCTCCTTTTCCATCTGCATCAGATCCCGCTTGGGCAGCTCCGGCAGGTCAGGAATGGGGATGGTTTCCTTTTTCTCCTGCACCTCCTCCAGCATATCAAACAGCTGCAGCTGCCCGGCCAGATTGTGCTTTTTTCGGTCGGAAACGGCGTCCATGATAGTCTCGTAGCTGCTGAGCATCCGTGCGCGGTTGAGCCCCAGGCAGTCCATAGCGCCACATTTGATGAGATTCTCCACCGCCCGCTTGTTCAGGTCGGTGTCCAGCATCCGCTCGATGAAATCCTCCAGAGAGACGAATCTGCCGTTTTTCTCACGCTCGGCCACCATCTGCCGCAGCAGGCCCCGTCCGATGTTCTTCACCGCGCCGAGGCCGAAACGGATGCCCTCCGGCTCCACGGTGAACTTGTCCTCCGAGGCGTTGATGTCCGGGTGGAGCAGACGGATGCCCATTTCGCGGCAGTCAGCGATATAGCCCGCCGTCTTGGTGGTGTTATCCAGCACCGAGGTCAGCAGAGCGGCCATGTATTCCTTGGGATAGTGGCACTTGAGATAGGCAGTGTCGTAGGCCACCTTGGCATAGCAGACGGCGTGGGCTTTGTTGAAAGCGTAGTTGGCAAAATCCAGAATGTCCTTGAAGATGGCCTGGGCAGCGGCTTCCGGGACGCCGTTGGCAATAGCACCGGAGATGCCGCGCTCCGCATCACCGTAGACAAAGGCCTTCTGTTCGGCCACAATGACCTTTTCCTTCTTCTTGGAAATGGCGCGGCGCATATTGTCCGCCTGGCCCAGACTGTAGCCGCCCAGCTTGCGGAAGATCTCAATGACCTGCTCCTGATAGACGATGCAGCCGTAGGTGACGGAGAGGATCGGCTCGAGCTGCGGGCAGAGGTAGGTGATCTTCTCCGGGTGGAGCTTGTTGTCGATGAAGCGCGGGATGGAATCCATGGGGCCGGGTCGATAGAGTGCGACGATAGCCGTCAGATCCTCGATAGACTGGGGCTTCATGTTGACGCAGACGCCGGTGATGCCTGCTGATTCCAACTGAAACACACCTGCGGTCCTGCCCTCCGAGAGCATTTTGAAGCTCTCCGGGTCGTCGTCGCGGACCTTTTGCAGGTCAAAGCCCGGCTCGTGCTTGCGGATCTCCCGCTCTGCGTCATCAATGATGGTCAGGTTGCGCAGGCCGAGGAAGTCCATCTTCAAAAGGCCCAGCTCCTCGATGGTGGTCATGGTGAACTGGGTCACGATGGTGTCGTCGTTGCGGGCCAAAGGCACGTAGTCCGACACGGGATTTTTCGTAATGACCACGCCGGCGGCGTGGGTGGAAGTGTTTCTTGGCATGCCCTCCAGGGCCCGGGCGGTGTCGATGAGCTTTTTCATGCGCTCGTCGCCGTCGTAAAGCTCCTTGAGCTGGGGCGAAATTCGCAGCGCCTCGTCCAGGGTCATGTGGAGGGTGGTGGGAATGAGCTTGGCCACCGCGTCGGTCTCGGCGTAGGTGAAATTCAGCACCCGTCCCACGTCGCGCACGGCGGCCCTTGCCGCCATGGTACCGAAAGTGACGATCTGCGCCACATGGTCCTTGCCGTATTTCCGCGTCACGTAGTCGATGACCTCACCGCGCCGCGCCTGACAGAAATCCATGTCAATATCGGGCATACTGACCCGTTCCGGGTTGAGGAAGCGCTCGAAATACAGGCTGTATTTCATCGGGTCGATGTCGGTGATGTGGAGGCAGTAGGACACCATGGCCCCCGCTGCCGAGCCTCTGCCAGGCCCCACAGGGATCTTCTGGCTTCTGGCATAGGCGACAAAATCCGCCACGATGAGGAAATAATCCACATATCCCATTTTTCGGATCATGGACATCTCATATTCCAGACGTTCCCGATAGCCCGCCGGGTCGTCGGGATAGCGCTCGGCATAGCCGTCGCGGCACAGCTTGGAAAACCAGCCCCAGCCGTCATAGCCCTCGGGATACTGGAACGCGGGCAGATGGTACTGGCCGAAGGTGAACTCCACATTGCAGCGGTCGGCGATTTTCTGCGTATTCTCAATAGCCTGGGGCTGATTGGGAAACAGCGCCCGCATCTCCTCCTCGGATTTGATGTAAAACTCCTGGGTCTCAAAGCGCATCCGGTTGGGCTCGTCCACCGTCTTTCCCATCTGGATGCACATGAGCACGTCCTGAAGATAGCTGTCTTCCCGAGTCAGGTAGTGGGCGTCATTGGTAACGACCAGCGGCAGGCCCGTATCCTGAGAAAGGCGCAGGATGCCGCGGTTGACCTCCTGCTGCTCCGGCAGGCTGTGGTCCTGCAGCTCCAGATATAAATTCCCCTCGCCGAAGATCTCCGACAGCTCCAGCGCATAGGCCTTGGCGCCCTCATAGTCTCCCGCCCGCAGTCTGCGGGGGATCCCACCGGCCAGACAGGCAGACAGGGCGATCAGGCCCTCGGAATGCTGCCGCAGCAGGGCCAGATCCACGCGGGGCTTGATATAAAAGCCGTCCATAAAGCCCTTGGAGACCAGATAGCTGAGGTTTTTATAGCCCGTCTCGTTTTCGCACAGCAGCACCAGGTGCTGTGCCTCGTTGTCCACGCCGTGGACCCGGTCGGCCATGGTGCGGGGCGCCACATAGACCTCGCAGCCGATGATGGGCTTGATGCCCGCCGCCTTGGCCGCGCGGTAAAAGTCAATGACGCCGTACATGACGCCGTGGTCCGTGATCGCCACGGCGGTCTGTCCCAGCTCGGCAGCCCGTTTGACCAGCTGTCCGATGCGGCAGGCGCCGTCAAGCAGGCTGTATTCCGTATGCACATGAAGGTGTACAAATGACATTTCTCTCTCCTCATTCCGCCGCCAGGGCCAGCAGCTTGCGCATGCGGTGGTTCACCGCCGATTTGCTGATGGGCGGCTCGTGAAGCTCCGCCAGCTCACTCAAGGTCGTCTCCGGATGCTCCCGCCGCAGCGTAGCCGTCTGTTGCAGCTTCTCCGGCAGGGTCTCCAGCACCGCCCGCTCCTCCAACTTTCGGATAGCAGCAAGCTGCTCCTGGGCGGCAGCCACCGCCTTGTCCACATTGGCAGAGTCACAGTTGGTCTTGCGGTTGGCCTCATTGCGCCAATCCTTTTCGATCTTGGCCTCCATCACCGCCATGGCGCTGACCGGAGCTCCGATGACCGTCAGAAAATCCTCGATAGCCTCGCTCTGCTTGTAATAAAGCACCGAGCTGCCCTTCCGCTCCGTCTCCTTGGCAGGAAGCTCCATTTCCAACAGCAGGGTGCCGGTCTCCCGGCTGACCTTCCAATGGGTGGTGGACAGCTCCAGATGGTAGCGTTTTTCCGGGTCGGTCACACTGCCGCCAGCCAGAAACGCCCCCCGCAGAAAGGCCCTGCGGCAGCAGTCCTTTTCCAGCAGCGCAAAATTCACATGAAGCGACACACTGGTCTCTGCGGAAAACCCGCAGGCGCTGAATACCTGCCGAATTTTTTCTCTGTCCGTGATGGTATAGGTCAGCTTGCCGCTGCCGCCTTCCTCCGGCAGGAGGTCAAAGCTGACACCCAGCCCCTTGCGAAACAGGCGCGGCAGCCGCAGTCCCAGGTCACGGCTCTCCGTCACGATGCGGATGCCGTCGGCGGAAAAAGTGTTGGCGTAGAGCAGCGCGCCCATGGCCTCTGCCAGAGCGCAGCAGCCCTTTTCCACCTCCGGGCGGCACAATTCACTTTTCACATTGGCGGAAAACGACATTCCGCATCCTCCTCCGTTCAGCCGCGCTCAATATCGCGGTGGTGTAAGTTGACTGTGTGTCCCTCTGCACGCAAATGCTCCGCCAGCAGCACCGCCGCAGTCACCGAGCGGTGCCGTCCGCCGGTGCAGCCGACGGCGATCCGCAGCCGTTCACACCCACGACGCGCCGCCAGCTTCGCCTGCATCTCCACCAGCGTCAGCATGTTCTGCAAATATGCCGCGCTGTCATTGTCCTGTAAAATATACTTCCGCACGGGCACGTCCAGGCCGCTCAGTTCCCGCAGCGCGGGGACCCAGTAAGGGTTCTCCAGGCAGCGCATATCCAGCATCACATCTGCCTCCGGCTGCCCGTATTTGTGCCCGAAGGAGGTGATCTCAATCAGCATCTTCCGCGCTCCACAGCCGGACCTCCGGCTCCAGCAGGACACCGCTGTGGTCATAGACGCGCTGCCGCACCAGTTCCACCAGCGCCAGCACATCAGCAGCCGTCGCGCCGCCCTTGTTGACCACAAAGCCCGCGTGCTTCTCTGACACCGCCGCGCCGCCGACAGACAGGCCCTTCAGCCCGGCCTCCTCGATGAGCGCCGCCGCATAGCCCGTCTTGGGCCGCTTAAAGGTACTGCCCGCAGACGGCAGCTCCAAAGGCTGGGAAGCGCGGCGCTTCTCCGCCAGCTCATGGATTCTTTCCCGTATCTCACTTTCGCGGCCCGGTGTGAGGGCAAATTCCGTCTGGACGATAACGCCCTCCATAGACTGAAAGGCGCTGTTTCGGTAGGAGAAGCCCTGGGTCTCCCCCTCCAGCCACCGGCTCGTGCCGTCCAGAGCCATAAATTCCGTCCGCACCGCCGCGTCCTTCAGCTCTCCGCCGTAGGCACCGGCGTTCATATAGATCCCGCCGCCGACAGTGCCGGGGATGCCATGGGCAAATTCCAGCCCCGACAGGTCATTGCGGGCGGCAAACATGGCCGTCTGAGCCAAGCTCATCCCCGCCATGGCGGAAATATGGGTCTCATCCAGCAGCCGCAGGCCCATAAAGGTCTCCCGGGTCACCACGACCAGACCCCGCACCCCCTCGTCGGGGGCCAGAATGTTGGTACCTGCTCCCAGTATACGGGGTTTTATGTCCGATAAATAGGACAGTTCCAGAATTTTTTGCAGCTCCTCCCGGTTCCGCGGAAAAACCATCAGCTCCGCAGGGCCGCCGATACGAAAGGAGGTGTGCCTGGAAAGAGGCTCCTCGCTGCGGAGCATAAAGGCCGGCAGCACCTGGGAAAGCTGTTGTTTCAGTTGGGACATCCGCTCCATATCGTTCCTCCGTCCATCCTTTCCGCGCAAAAGCGCAAACCTCTTTTAGCTCATTCTTATACAAGTATAGTATATCACATTCCCTCCGCTTGGGCAACTTCAATTCCAAAGATTCACGAATTATTCATCTTCCTGGCTGCGGGGAGCCCTTTCCCGCAAAAAAAGCCGCAGGGGCAGCTGAAAATCAGCCGCTCCTGCAGCGTTGGTATGATATTCGCAAATTAATTGAACGTGCCGTCCCAAACAGGCATTTCCGTCAGATACTCGCTCTCGACCGCCGGGACATAGAAGGCGCCGTAGTTTTTCAATCCAAGTTCCGATCTTTCGTCCTCTCTGTCGCGCAGGCGTATGGAGAAGCGATAATAGGGCATAAAGATCTGCTCAACATTCCCGGTACGATAAACAAGCTCTACCGCAGCAATGTCCTCCTCCCGGACAGTGTCTGCCCGCAGTTCCTCTTTTGGCACGGATGTGATGAAGTTGCCGTTGAGCAGCAGCTTCCGTGCTTCATCGGCGGTAATGACCGGGTAGTCTCCGAGCTTCTGCATGCTCAAAAACCTGTTTGAGAAGACAACAGCGCTGAGACTGCCTTCGATGATATAGAAATGCAAAGATCGGAAATTATAATTCAATATGCTCTGCAGCGGGTCGTCGGAAGCCGGATAAGCACCGATCTGCCAGTGTCCCTCCCCGTAGATGTCGTAGCTTCCCCACGCCTGCGGCAGCAGCGTTTCATCTGTGAAAAAGATACCGTACTCCTCCGTTAGCTGCGCTGCAAGTGTCTGCGCTTCCTCCAGGCTGTCCGGCTCCTTTACGCTCTTTTCCTTGTAGAGATTTAACCTGATCGCGCCGGTCGTTTGCCCCTGTATCGCAAAATCCTCCGTTATCACGCCATAATAGGAGCGGTAATCTTCACTGATACCGTCGTATTTGCCGCTGTCCTGCAGCTCGATGATACGCCGCCCCGCCTGCTGCGCAAGGGCGGACATTTGGTGTGCCGTCAGGTAATCCGGAGTTCCCGCGCGGTCGGTATAGGCAAGGTTCTGATAGACAGGCATGGTCTCAAGCTGCATTTCCTCCGTCCACGGGTTCCCCGAATCCTTCTCTTCCAGATCGTAGACCGAATACCCCTCATAGCCCATGGCTCCAAAGTAATTGCTGACCTCCAGCTTCGGAAGCTCACCGTCTATGGATACTGCCACCGGCGGTTCCGTAGGCAGCTCCGGTTGAGCGGTCGGCTCTTCGGACGGTTCCGTGGGCGCAGTATTCGATCCCGTAGCCAGCATCTGCTGCTCCGTCGGCGCAGGTTCCTCCGGCCCTTGCGAAGGAAACAGCAGGAATCCCACGCCCAATACAGCACAGAGGCAGGCGGCAAGGACGCCCCATTTTTTCCAGGGAGAGCGTTTCTCCGGCATCTGCTGCGCCTCGTCGATATACTCCTCTTTGACCTCCGTGATCGCGTCAAACAGGTCCTCCGGTTTCATGGCAATACTCCCTCCTTTTCCAGTGCCGTCCGCAGGCTCTGCCGCAGACGGTACATCTTCCGGGCCAGCTTGTCGGGCTGGACCCCATGTTTCTGTGCGATCTCCTTCAGCGGCTCTCCGTTCCAGTAACGAAGCAGGAACAATCTGCGGTCCTCTTTGGAAAGCGTCGCCAGCCATGCGTTCAGCGCCTCGACAAGCTCCCGCTTTTCCACCTCCTGCGTCACACTCTGCGCCGACGGGAGGCACTCGTCCAGCTCCTCCAACAGCAGCGTCAGCTCACAGTCCCTTTTTTGTGCGCGGTTGCCGCGCCAGAGGTCGATGGCATGGTTGCGCACAAGGCGCCCCAGCCAAGCCGAGAAGCGTTTCGGCAGCAGCGGCGGGATGGAATTCCACACCTGGAGGTAGGTATCGTTGACACAATCGTGGCTCTCCGCTCCGTCGCCCAGAATGTTGCGCGCAATGGAACGAAGCAGCGCGCCGTATTTCCGGTCCGTTTCGTAAATGGCGTCCTCGTTTCGCTGCCGGTACAGCGCGAGAATCTTGTCGTCATCCATGCATTTTTCCACCTCCGTTCATTTAGACGTAAAATATCGGAGAATATCCCCCTTGTCCGGGGAAATTTTTACAAAAAAGAAAAGCTCCCACAAGCAGGAGCCTTTCCCTATTTCTTTGCCAGCTCGTTGGTGTCGATGCTGCCCCGGAAGACGAAAAAACGGTCGCAGGGGAATTCCAGCGCGAAATTCAGCACCATGTTGATGGCGGTGACCAGATACTCGTTCCAGCCGCAGCCGGTGGTGAGCCAATGCTCCAGCCAGGCGGAGGCCGGTGTGAACACGGCGTAAAACAGAGCCACCTTGAGCATAGCCACAGGCACGTTGCTGGCGGAATGGAACGTATAACGCCGGTTGAAGGTGAAGTTCCACAGCACCGACAGCACCAGGGCCACAAGATAGCTGACCCAATAATCCAAATGGAACAGCTCGTTGAGCAGCGTAAAGGAGCCGAGCTGGATCAGTCCCGCAGAAGCGGAAAACAGCGCGAACTTGACCGAGCGGAGCAGCTCCGCCTTTTTCTCTTTCCTCATAAGCTCACCTTGCCCACTCGGCAAAGTCCGCCTCGCTGGTCTTCTGCCGCTGCATCAGCCGCTGGAGCACGGTCTGCGGGTCGCCGCCCTCATAGAGCACCTCATAGGCCGCCTCGGTAATGGGCATCGTCACATGATGCTTTTGGGCCAGCTCCCAGGCAGCTTCCGCCGCATAGTAGCCCTCGACCACCGCGCCGACCTGCCGCATGGCCTCCTGGACGCCGATACCCTGACCGATGAGGATGCCTGCACGGCGGTTGCGCGAGTGCATGGAGGTGCAGGTGACGATCAGGTCACCCACGCCGGCCAGACCCGCAAAGGTCTCCCGCGAGGCGCCCAGCGCCATACCCAACCTTGCCGCCTCGGCAAGGCCCCGGGTCATCAGCAGCGCCTTGGTGTTGTCGCCGTAGCCCATACCGTCACTGACACCGGCGCACAGAGCGATAACGTTTTTATGGGCGGCACCCAACTCCACACCCACCACGTCCGGGCAGGTGTAGACCCGCAGGCGGTCACACATAAAGACAGACTGCACCTGCTCGGCAAGCGCCTTGTCCTCGCAGGCAGCCACTACGCCCGTGGGGATACCGCGGCTGACCTCCTCTGCGTGGGACGGCCCGGAGAGGGCGACGACGGTCCTGCCGGTCTCCTGGGACACCAGCTCGCTCATCCGCAGGCCGGTACCGTTTTCGATGCCCTTGGTCACGGAGACCAGAATGGCTTCGGCTCTAAGATAGGGCGCGATGGTCCGCGCTGTGGTCCGCACCGCAAAAGACGGCGTAGCAAATACGACTAAATCCTTGTCCGACACCTCGGAAGCCTCTGCGGTATACTGCAGTTCCTCCGGCAGCGTCACACCGGCAAGGAACGGATTTTCACGGGTTTGAGCCAACTGCTCGCTCTCCTCTTTACAATAGGACCAGAGCGTCACCTCATGGCCGTTTCGCAGCAGCACCATGGCCAGGGCCGTGCCCCAGCCGCCGCTTCCGGCAACCAAGATCTTCACTGCGTTCTGCCTCCTTCCCGGTCGTTCTTCGCTTTATGGAAATAAGTCTTGCGCTCCTGCCCATGGAGCAGGCGCTTGATATTGCCGCGGTGCATGAAGAACACCAGGAGGACCATTGCCGCCATCAGGAGGCAGACCCACAGGTTCTCATGGTACTGCAGGATCAGCATCGCCGCAAAGGACACTACGCCGACAAAGGATGCCAGGGAGACATAGCGGGTGGCAAAAAAGACGATCAAAAACAGTGCAAAGGCAATTGCCGCGATTTTCCAGTTCATCACGATGGCAAGGGTGCCCGTACAAAGCACGCCCTTTCCGCCGTGGAAGCCGAAGAAAGCAGGGAAAATATGTCCCACCTGCACCGCCACGCCCGCGATCATTCGCGCGAGGGGCGGGTCGAGCTCCTTCAAAAAAAGCTGTGCAAGCAGGCAGCCTGCCACGACCTTTCCCATGTCGATGACGACGACCAGCAGCGTCAGCCAGCCGCCGTAGCTGCGCAGGAAATTGGTCAGTCCGGCGTTGCCGCTGCCCTTTTCGCGGACATCCTCATGCATCCGCAGCTTCGAGACAATGATCGCGCCGTTTACGCTGCCGAGCAAATAACAGGCGATGACACACAGCGCGATCTTCCACCACAGGCTCATTCCTCCTTGTCCCCTTTCTGGCGGATGGTAATGCGCACTGGCGTTCCCTCCAGACCGAAGGCGGCGCGGATCTGATTCTCCAGATAGCGCTGGTAGGAGAAATGGAACAGGCGGGCATCGTTGCAGAAGATGACGAAATGGGGCGGCTTGACGCCCACCTGGGTCATATAGTAGATCTTCAGGCGGCGTCCCTTGTCCGTAGGCGGCTGCACCCGGGCGGTGGCGTCCTCCAGGACATTGTTGAGCATACCGGTGGTCACGCGCATGGCCGCCTGGTTGGCAACGTAGTTGATCAGCTCATAGAGCTTCCCCACCCGCTGCCCCGTCAACGCCGAGATAAACAGAATGGGCGCATAGGTCATATAACTCAGGTCCTGCCGGATCTTCGCCGTCATATCGTTCATGGTGTTGGTCTCTTTTTCCACCATGTCCCATTTGTTGACCACGATGATACAGGCCTTTCCCGCCTCATGGGCAAGACCGGCGATCTTCGTGTCCTGCTCTGTCACGCCCTCGTTGGCGTCGATGAGGATCAGGCACACGTCCGCCCGGTCGATGGCGGCGATAGAACGCATATTGGAATACTTCTCGATGGCGTCGTCCACCTTGGACTTGCGGCGCATACCCGCCGTGTCGATAAAGCGGTATTTGCCGAACTCATTTTCAAAATAGCTGTCGATGGCGTCCCGGGTGGTCCCGGCTACATTGGAAACGATAACCCGTTCCTCTCCCAGGATCTTGTTAAGCAGGCTGGATTTTCCCACATTGGGCTTTCCGACGATGGCCACGTTGATGACCTCACCCTCAGGTTCCTCCTGGGTCTCCTCGGGGAAATGGGCCACACACCAGTCAAGCAAATCGCCGGTGCCGTGGCCGTGGACGGCGGAAGTCTCAATGGGGTCGCCCAGACCCAGCATATAGAATTCGTAAACGTCGGGGTTGGTGGTGCCGATGCTGTCACATTTGTTGACCGCCAGGCAGACCGGCTTTTTGCTCCGCAGGAGCATGTTTGCCACATCCATATCCGCCGCCGTCACGCCGGTCTTTACATCCGTCACCATGACGATGACGTCCGCCGTCTCAATGGCGATCTCCGCCTGACGGCGCATGAATTTCAGCATTTCGCTGTCGGTGTTCGGCTCGATGCCACCGGTGTCGACGATCTCAAACTCCCGTCCGTTCCAATCGCAGTCGCCGTAGATACGGTCACGGGTCACGCCGGGCGTATCCTCCACAATGGCGGTACGTCTGCCGGTCAGCTTATTAAAGAGCATGGATTTTCCCACATTGGGTCTGCCGACAATGGCAACCAGAGGCTTGGACATGTTCCCGCCTCCTTTCAAAATTTTCTTACGGTATATTATTGCACAAATCGCAGGGAATTTCAACCATGAACCGCAGAAACGGCTACAGGATGGTCTCCATGCCGATTTTCTGGGTTCTCAGGCCGCAGGCTTCATAAAAACGCAGGGCATTTTCATTGCAAGCCCAGACATTGAGGGTCAGATTATAGCAGCCACGCTCCTTTGCAAAGCAGCGCACAAAGTCATACAGCGCCCTGCCGACGCCCTGACCGCGGGCCTTTTCGTCCACGCAGAGGTCGTCGATGTAAAGTGTTTGAATATCGGTCAGGATATTGTCTGCGGGAAAGCGGCGGAACATACAAAAGGCGTAGCCGCAGACCGCGCCCTCCCGGACGGCCACAAAGACCGGGCGCGTCTCGTCGCAGAGAATGTCCCGCAGCTCTCCGTCCGTATATTTTTCCGTCCCGCTGCGAAAGAGGTCGGGACGTCCCGCGTGATGCACCTCCAGCACCTGACGCAGCAAACTGTGCAGGTCCGGCAGGTCGAGATCATTCGCCCTTCTGATTTCCATTGGACACCTCCTGTAAACCCAAGATAAAAAGAAAGAGGAAGGGCAAACCTTCCTCATCTTTCCATTCATTTGCGGATCATTTCGCCTCAGCGGCAGGAAGAACCTCGCGGCCATTGTAGGTACCGCAATTCTTGCAAGCTCTGTGGGGCAGGCGGGGCTCGCCACACTTGGGGCAGGCAACGACGCCGGGCACGGAGAGCTTCCAATGAGAGCTACGTCTCTTATCCCGTCTCGCCTTGGAAACCTTACACTTCGGAACAGCCATGAATGACACCTCCTATGTCAGAGTGGTAATAAATTACTTATCCTTCAACAGCTGCCCAAGGACAGCCAAACGGGGATCAGTTTCGGGTCTGCAGTCGCAGTCGCCCTCGTTGAGATTCTTGCCGCAGCGGAAGCACAGGCCCTTGCAGTCCGGCTTGCAAAGCAGCTTGGAATCCATGTTCAGCACGAACGCAGTGGTCAAAATCTCGTCCAGATCTGCGGTGTCGTCCTGCAAAAGGAACGTCCATTCGTCCGCCTCGTCCTCGTTTTCCAGCTCGGTAGTGAGGACGCAGTGTACGGGATAGGATACCTCCCGCTCAAACTCCGCTGCGCAGCGGTCGCATACGCCGTGGAGCACGGTGGTCAGGGTTCCCTCCAACAGCAGCACACCGGCTGTGTTCTTGATTTCTCCCTTGGCTGCAACAGGCTCCTGCACCGGGAAACAGCCGCCGAACTGCATTTCGTGCAGATCAAGCTGTATTTCAAAGGGCAGCGCGCTGTCTGGCACTTCGATGATTTTTGATAACCGTAACAGCATAGCGTTCTCCTGTTTGTAGTCGTGCAGGAGATATTATAACGGTTTCACGCCTGTTTGTCAAATGCTTTTTTTACTTTTTCTCAGAAAAACCCCTTGACTTTCGGATTTTTCTGCCGCATAGTTACCTAAGAAGCACAGATCACAGGAGGTGCCGTTGTGAAAGAACTGAAAATCGGAAAAAACGACGCCGGACAGCGGCTGGACCGTTTTCTGGCCAAGGCCGTTCCCCTGTTGCCTGCGTCACTGGCGCAGAAGTATATCCGCCTGAAGCGCATCAAGCGGAACAATGCACGGGCGCAGCGGGACGACCGTCTGGCCGAGGGCGATGTACTGCAGCTCTACATCAACGATGAGTTTTTCGACGCGCCTTCGGAGGAGAACGCCTATCTCACCGTCGCCACACCGAAACTCGATATCGTCTACGAGGACGAAAACATCCTCCTGGTGGACAAGCGTCCCGGCGTCGCCGTCCATCCCCACGACGGTGCGGAATACGGCAGAACTCTCATTGACCACATCCAGGCCTATCTCTACGCCAAGCGGGAGTGGCGTCCGCGGGAGGAAAACGCCTTCACGCCCGCCCTGTGCAACCGCATTGACCGCAATACCGGCGGCATCGTCATTGCCGCAAAGACCGCCGAGGCACTGCGGATGATGAATCAGAAAATCAAGGGCCGGGAGCTGGACAAGCGTTATCTTGCCGTCGTGGAGGGCGTTCCCAGCCCCAGGCGCGGTGTTCTGAAGGGCTATCTTTTTAAGGACGCTGTGAAAAACCGGGTGTTCGTCACCGACAAGCCCCAGCCCGGCAGCAAATCCTGCGAGACCCGCTATGAGGTCCTGAGCCAGCGGAACGGGCTTTCCCTGGTGGAGTGTGAGCTGATCACCGGCCGCACCCACCAGATCCGCGCCCAGTTCGCCCACGCCGGGCATCCGCTCCTGGGCGACGGAAAATACGGCAAGCTGAACAAGGGCTGTGACCGGAAATACCAAGCCCTCTACTCCTATCAGCTCACCTTCCGCTTCACCACCGACGCAGGCTCCCTGGCTTCCCTCAACGGCAGGACCTTCCGCGTCAAAAACGTGGACTTTGTGGAGGAATATTTCCCCGGCTTCACAATTCAACCGTAGATCTTACGCCCACAAATATCCCCCGTGTATCCCAAACAGGAACACGGGGGGATCTCTTTATACGCTTGCTTCCAGCCAGGCTTTCATCTCCGCCCGGCCCTCCTCCGACATGGGGAAGGTGCGTTCGGCCTCCATTTCGCTCAGCTCGTAGCACA
>CAMGRA010000004.1 GCA_946061345.1 uncultured Clostridia bacterium
TCAAGCTGGAAAGCGACGGCACCTACGTCTACACCCCGGACAAAAACCGCGTGGGGGAGGACAGCTTCACCTTTACCGTCACCGACGAGGCAGGAAACGTCTCAGAACCTGCCGAGGTGAAGATCCGCATCCTCAAGCCCTCCGAGGCCATGGCTTTTTCGGACCTGCAGGAGGACACCGATCAGTTTGAAGCCATGTGGCTGTGCGAAAGCGGCCTGAACAGCGGCAGGAGCATCGCCGGAAACCCCTGCTTCTGCCCGGAGGATACCGTCTCCCGTTCGGAATTTCTTGTCATGGCTATGGAGCTGATGGAGGTGCCTGTGGATGAGGCCCTGACCATCTCCGGCTTTACCGATGCTCAGGAGACTGCCGCCTGGGTCCAGCCCTATCTGGCTGCGGCCATGCAGCGGGGGCTGATCAGCGGCGAAGTCACGGAAGCCGGGCTTCTCTTCCGGCCCAATGCGCCGATCACCGGTCAGGAAGCCGCCGTGATGCTACAAAACCTGGTGCGGCTGCCGGTTTCTGTCGCCGCCATTGATACGGAAGCTGACGCCTGGGCAGCCGCATCCCTCCAGGCCCTGCAGGAGGCGGGCATTACCCTGAACGACCCGGAAGGGTCTCTGTCCCGTCTGGAGGCGGCCAAGCTGCTGCGGGAGATCTGGCTGCTAAATCAATAAAAACCGTCACAATTTCGGCTGCCCCTCCGGCAGCCGAAATTTTTTCATTTTCCCCCTTGACAAATCTGTATCGTTGTATTAGTATATTAATACAATAATGCATTTGGAGGTGATCATTTGCCTTGGCAACTGAAAAATGACCGGCAGATCTGGCTGCAGCTCGCGCAAATTCTGACCCAGCGCATCGTCTCCGGGCAGTACGCGCCGGGAGTGCGGATGCCGTCGGTGCGGGATCTGGCGGCTGAGGCAGGCGTCAATCCCAACACCATGCAGCGGGCGCTGGCCTATCTTGAGGAGCGCGGACTGGTCTCGGCCCAGCGGAACACTGGCCGCTATGTGACCCAGGACGCCCAGCTCATCTCCGACACGCGCCACGCTCTTGCGCAGGAGGAGCTGACGTTATTTTGCGAAAAAATGCGTCTTCTGGGCTTTACGCCGGAGGAGACATCACAGCTACTGAAATCAAAGGGGGAATCTGAATGAATCTACTGGTATCCTGCAGCGGTCTGAGCAAATCATACCGCAGCGGAATCCCGGCGCTGGACAGGGTGGATCTGAAGCTGACGCCGGGCAAGATCATCGGTCTTCTGGGCCCCAACGGCTCCGGCAAGACCACATTTATCAAAATTCTGGCGGGTCTGCTCCGTCCGACGGCGGGCGAAGCGCAGATCGACAGAAAAGACATCGGCCCCGAAACCAAGGCCCTGGTCAGCTACCTGCCGGACAAGATGTACTACGCCGGTTGGATGAAGGCCAAGGACCTGATGGACCTGTTCGCCGATTTTTACGCCGACTTTCGCCGGGAACGGGCTGAAGCCATGTGCCACGCCCTGGGCATTGCCATGGATATGAAGATCAAGACCATGTCCAAGGGCACCAAGGAGAAGCTGCAGCTCATTCTGGTCATGAGCCGGGAGGCCAGGCTCTATTTGCTCGATGAACCGATTGCAGGTGTCGATCCTGCTGCGCGGGAATTCATTCTGCGCACCATTTTGTCCAACTACAGCCCGGAAAGCTCCGTCCTGATCTCCACCCATCTGATCTCCGATGTGGAGCCGGTCCTGGACGAGGCCATTTTCCTGAAGGAGGGCCGTGTGGTCCGCTACGACAGTGTGGACAATATCCGTCAGGCGGAAGGAAAATCCGTGGATGAGGTCTTCCGCGAGATCTTCCGTATGATCCCCATGGGAGGTGAATGGCCGTGCTGAGAAAACTGCTGAAATATGATCTGCGGGCCAATCTGAAGATCTATCTGCTGGTCTGGCCCTGCATCATCGCTTTTGCCCTCCTGGGCCGTCTGGCCCTGGCTGCGGACTGGCACGGCAGAGCTGCAACGATCCTGACCGTCTCCACCATTACCCTCTTCATTCTGGCGGTGATCGCCGCCTGTGCCTTTGCCCTCATCATCTCTATCATCCGCTTCTATTCCGGTCTATTGCGGGACGAGGGCTATCTGATGTTCACCTTGCCGGTACGTCCCTGGCAGCTTCTGCTGTCCAAATTCATCACTGCTATTCTGACCATCGCCGTCACCGCTGTCATCTGCTTTTTCTCCGTCATCCTGGTCTTTGACGGCGTCGACGGACTGCTTAACCTCCTGAAGGATCTGCTGACGCGGATGGACTTCCCCAGCGGCCTGACGCTGACCCTGATTCTGTTGCTGTTGTTCTTCTCCATGTGCGCCGGGATCCTGCAGATCTATCTGTCCTGCAGCATCGGGCATCTGTTCCGCAGCAAGCGGATCCTGTGGTCCGTCCTGGTCTACTACGGCATCAGCATGGCCCTGGAGGTCATCGTCATGATCGTGGGCATCGGCTTACTGGGCTCGCAGCAGATGATGGATCTGCTGTTTGCTGAATCCCCCAACGCGTTCCTGGGCATCGTAGCAGGCTTTGAGGTCCTGCTGTGCGCCCTGTACTTCTTCCTCAGCGAGCGGATCCTCCGCAAGCACCTGAATCTGGAATGACCCTTTTCCGCGCCGGAGCCACGTCCCCGGCAATCATCCGCAGCAGGACTGCCGCACAGCGGTCCTGCTGTTTTTTGGGTTAAAGAAAACCATCAGCCCGGTGGTTATGATTGTGCCGATCCTTCCCACCGCCGGTGTGATTTGTAATTTTTTCTAAAATATCTCTCTTTTGGGCTTCCTTTTTTGAATATTCTATGGTATTATAATATGTAGCAAATAAGGCGCATTTGCTTTGCCGCAGCACGAGGCTTTCTCGCCGTTCGGCAAAACCTCTGCGTCCTCCGTGGCTGCGGTCTGCCGTATCTACGGAACTGCACTTTGCGATCATGCTGGGATGTCATAGCTGCGGCGGAAATATGTTGTTTTTCAAGGACAACGTGCCCTGCCGCAGTGCGGTCATTTGCCGGGATGATGCGAAGTGTAACCTAACAAAAGGAGATATTCGCTATGAAACGAACCACAACCCGGGCATTATCCTTTGTAATCGTCCTTGCCATTGTTGTTTCGCTGTTTGCCGGCATGCTGACCACCAGCGCCGCCGGTTATACGGCCAACTGGGGCAAGCGCGGCACGCTTGCCACCTCCCCGTCCACCAAGGCAAGCAGCTACTACACCGGCAATTACAGCTACGCCACACTGTCCTCCCTCTCCGGCAGCACCTCCAGCAGCGCAGCCAGCATCTACTCCAGCCCCCTCGGCACCGCGCTGCACAAGCTGTCCGAGAGCAAGCAGACCTATACCACCTCTTACGACGGCACAAAATCCCTCTACAAATATACTGACTGTGAGAACGGGAACACCGGCACGATCTCCTCATTTTACTCCGGAAAAAACATGAACAGCTCCTGGGGCTCCGGCTGGAACCGTGAGCACACCTGGCCCAACAGCAAGGGCCTCAACGGCTCTGATGAGAATGACATCATGATGCTCCGTCCCACTTCCGAGTCCGAAAACGGCAGCCGCGGCAATACCGCCTACGGCGAAAGCAACGGTTTCTACGATCCTAATGACGAATCCAACGGTACTTACAATCTCCACGGTGATATTGCCCGCCTGATGCTCCAGCACATGATCCGTTGGGGCAACACCAGCTATATGTTCGGCAGCGGCGGCGTCATGGAAAGCAGAACTGTTCTCCTGAAGTGGATGGAGGAAGATCCGGTCGACACCTGGGAACTGGGCAGAAATGACGCAGTCCAGTCCATCACCGGCGTTCGCAACGTCTTTGTAGACTATCCCGAGTTGGCTTTCCTCCTTCTGGGCGTAAGCGTTCCGGAGAATTACTGCACTCCCTCCAATCCCACCGGTGAGAACCAGCCGACCACGCCCACTCAGCCTGTGACCGGGGATGAATACGTTCTGACGGATACCCTGAAAAACGGCGACAAGGTCATTCTCTTTAACAAGGGCAACAGTAAGGCTTTGATGGGTGAAATGACCGGCTACTATGTCTCCGGCGCTGACGTGACCGCCTCCAACAACAAGATCATTACCAGCGACACTTCCATCATTTGGACCGCCACCAAAAATTCCGATGGCAGCTATAAATTCACCCAGGGCACCAATACGCTCAGCACGGATTCCTCCGTCGTTGAAAGCAAAACCTACTATAACCTCTTTCTGGACGGCACCGGTAAGAGCAACTGGACGTTGGAGGCCGCCAACACCGCCGACAAGCTGTTCTGGGTCTACAGCTCTGAGCTGACCGGCAGCTATGGCAACGTCTATCTCGAATGGTACGCAAGCAAAGCAGCCTTCTCTGCTTATGACGCCAGCATCATCAAACGCACAGAGCAGGATTTCGGTATCCAGTTCTACGTTCTGAACGAAGGCGGTTCTCAGCCTACAGAGCCAACGGAACCGACCACTCCGACCGCTCCCACCACTCCCACTGAGCCGACCGAGCCCACCGAGCCCGTCGGCGGCAGCAGCTACGTCCTGTCCAGCGGCCTGAAGGATGGCGATGAGGTCGTCATTTACAATGCGGGCAACGGTAAGGCGGTTCCCGCTGTTATGAAGGGCAGCTACTATCTGGACGGCGTCGATATTGCACCGGCAGGCGGCAAGATCACGACGGAGGACACGACCATCGTCTGGAAGGTCACAAAGAACGCAGATGGCACCTACAGCTTCGCAAACGGCGAGAATGTCCTGTCCATGAACTGGAATACCGATGTTGGCAAGACCAGCATCTCCCTGGATGGCAAGAATCCGAACCTGGCGCTGGAGACCTGCAACGCAGAGAACAACAGCTACTATATCTACAGCGCGACCCAGACGGGCAACTATGAGCATATCTACCTTGAGTGGTATGCAAAGTACACCGAGTTCTCCGCCTACGACACCGGCGCTTCGAACCTGAACGAGGCTGACTTCGGCTTCCAGTTCTACGTCAAGGGCGCGGCAGGGGAGACTCCCACCGAGCCCACCACACCCACGACCCCCACGGAACCGACAGAGCCGACGGAGCCGACTTCCTCCTGCAGCCACACCTATGTGGACACCAAGGTCGGTGCCACCTGCTCACAGCCGGGTTATACTCTCCACACCTGCAGCAAGTGCGGCTACTCCTACCGCAGTGACTTTACTGAAATGCTGAACCACAGCTTCTCCGGTGGCATCTGCGTCAACTGCGGTGCAGAAGATCCCGACTATGTTGACCCGACCCCGGATATTCCCTACGATGACAGTCCTCTCTACGCTTCCTATGAAGACCTGGAGAAGGACGCCTGGTACCGCGTCGGCATCGTCTATGTCCTGCATCAGGGCCTGATGAACGGTGTTGGCACGGAGAATGAGCGTATCTTCGACCCGAATGGCAACGTTACCCGCGCCATGGTCGTCACCATTCTCTATCGCGCCGCCGGCTCTCCCAACGCCAAGGGTCTTACGCTTCCCTTTGAGGATGTGGAGACCGGCAGCTGGTACACCAGCGCAGTTGTCTGGGCAGCTGACCAGGGCATCGTCCTGGGCGTTTCGGACACAGAGTTCGACCCCCACTCCCCCATCACCCGTGAGCAGTTGGCCGCCATCCTCCACCGTTATGCAGGCGAGCCCGCTCCGCAGGGCAACCTGACCGCCTACATTGACGCCAAGGATGTTGCCCAGTACGCCATCAGCGCTCTGAAGTGGGCCATTGGCGAGAAGATCATCACCGGTATTGGCAACCGTTTGGCACCGCAGGAAACTGCGACCCGCGCGCAGATCGCCACCGTCTTCTTCCGCTATTTGGATCCCGTTGCCGCAAAGGAAGCGCAGGAGCTTCTGAATACCGATCCCAATCCCTATGACTGATAAACAATCGGGCGCGCTGCAAACCGCAGCGCGCCCGATGTTTGTCCGATCTGGTATGAAGAAAGCAGCCTTTCCGAAAGGCTGCTTTCTTTCCGTATGTACGGGGCTCATACTAGAATCTGATAAAAAGGTTTAAAACCTTTATAGCGCCGGAGGCGCGTCAGATTCTGCACGAGACGGCACAGCGTGCCTTAAGCACGATGTGAGTGTGCGCAGCACACGGGATTCTTGATGAAACTTTTTCATCAAGAATCAGTATCACTCCTCGCCGTTGGTGTCGAAATAATAATCACCCTGCTCAAAATGATCCCGGTAGAATTCCTCGTCCATGTCCGTCAGGCCCGCCTGGACCACATAGCGCTGGTCGTCCAGTTCCATGACCAGCACCGCCATGGCCCCGCCATACTCCTTTCCATCATAAACAGCAGCAAATTCCACCTCCACCTGATAGAGGTGGTCCATGGTC
Organism: uncultured Clostridia bacterium; assembly: GCA_946061345.1. Classification (GTDB taxonomy): domain Bacteria; phylum Bacillota; class Clostridia; order Oscillospirales; family Oscillospiraceae; genus JAZOXB01. Next base: position 6,404 of record CAMGRA010000004.1, read on the forward strand.
ACGGTGACGCCGTAGTCCTCAAAGAGGCCGCTTTCATAGGCGCGCACATCCACGCGGCGCACCTTATCCGTCCGGCTGTCGATCACCGTGCAGCTTTCAAAAACGAAATCCAGGCTGCTGAAAAGCTCCCGGAAATCATCCTGCAGCTCCGGATAGGTTGCCGCGCAGATAGCGTCCACATCGCCCAGAAGTACGTTCTGGGCAAAGGTCTCACCGATGGTCTTATAGTTTTCCAGGCTGTCCAGCATTTCCTGGCGCGGCGTACTGGTCACAGCGCCGTCGGTGTTTTCGCCGCCGTCCCCGCTCCAGACAAAGAGGTACAGCCCAACCGCAATAACGGACACGATCAGCACCAGAGCCAGGATCGGTACCAGCCTGGAGCTTTTTTTCTCAGGCCTGGGAGCCGGTGCTTCCGGCTTCTTTGCCTCGGGCACCTCCATGCCGCAGTAAACACAGGAAGTCGCGTTATCCTCAATTTCTCTTCCGCAATATTGGCAAATCATTCCGTTCTCTCCTCTCCGGGTCAGTCCATCAGGCCGTCATAGTATACAACATACCAGGCGCCTTCGATTTCGCCAACGGTAACAGCTACAGTACCGGTCAACGTTTTACCGCCGCACTGTGCCTCATATTCCACGTTCACTTCATAGGCGGCGGTGACATCGTCGTGGCCGCCGTAATAGCTGATGCGCTCAGAAAAGCCCATGAGTTCGTCATCCTCCGTGCAGGCGGTGATGCCGGCGGTTTTGACGGTGCAGGAATCGGAGATCTCACCGAAATCCAGCCAGCTCTCCATGTATCCGTAGAGATCGTACTGGCAGACCTCCTCCAGCTTCTCCATGTCGTTGAAGTAGTAGGCCGTGACGAAATCCCGGGCTTTCGCCTCATAGTCGGGCAGCTCCGCTTCCCCGGACGTGCCCGGCATCAGCAGCAAGGCCACTGCCAGCGCCACCACCAGAACCACCGCAATCAGGCAAAGCACCACAGAAAGGGTATTCTTGTTTTTCTTCTTTTTAACCAGAGACGCGCCGCAGCCGCCGCAAATGACAGCCTCCGGCTCATTTTCTCTGCCGCATTTTCTGCAGATCATGAAATCTCCTCCTTTTGCTGCGGCTTCCAGAGGAAGCCGACAAAAATCAACATACCCGCGACGGCGAAAAACAGTGCCATCATATAGGGTTCCTCCCACAGGCTTTCAAAGAAGCTGTGGATCAAAATCGCCGTCAGGCCGCAGAACATCCCGGCGCTCAGCGGCTTCAGGCCGTGACGGTAGGACCGGGCAACACTCCGCAGGCCGGTGCCCAGGGTCCCCGCGACGGCGGTGAGGAATGCCGTCAGGCCCACAATACCGTTTTCCACCAGGATCTTTACATAGTAGTTATCCACGTACATATAGTTGAAGTCCGGGTTGATAGGATTCTGGGCCGCCACGGCGCCGCCGAAGATGCCGTAGCCAAGGCCGAAGGGCCAGGCGTATTTCTCGTCCAGGTAGCCAAAAGCCGTCTCCCAGCGCTTGGCACGACCGGCACGGGCGTTGGATTCGGCAAACTGGGGCGTGAACAGGTAGCCGATGCGGCTGCGCACAAAGGGCAGGAAGCAGGCGGCAATTCCGCACACAAGCATGAGGATAAACAGCTTGCGGTCGATCATCAGGGCAAACAGCACCGCAGCAACTGCCAGGGCCATCCATGCCGCCCGGGTCATGGTGAACAGGCAGGCGACACACATACAGATGCCGCAGAACCAGAAGAACACCTTCCCCGCAGGCGTTTTGCAGTCGTAGGCCCTGCCGATGGCCATGGGCGCAAAGAGCAGCATATAGGCCGCCATGATGTTGGGGTTGGCGAAAATGGAAAATACACGGGTGCGCACGGCAGTCTCCGCCTGGTCCTGCCAGTTGGAGGGGATCTCCACTCCCAGGACGAACTGGGCGATGCCGTGCAGGGCAAAGACGGCGGCAACGAGGACCATGGCGTCGTACATCAGCCGCAAATCCCTCTCATCCCGCAGCAGCCGCGTAACCAGGAAGAACAGCAGGATATACTGCATGGATGCCCGGAAGCCGGTGATGTTGATGTCCCGGAACCGCGACGTGAGCCACAGCAGCGCCCCTCCCACCAGCAGGTAGAAAATCAGGTACAGGTCCAGCGGATTGAGGGCGCTTTTCAGCGGAGAGGCCGTATTGACGCGGCGGTGCAGGATCCAGCAGAAGCACAGCAGCATCAGTGCCTCATCCCAGACAGAGGCAATGGCGCTCAGGCTCAGAACGTCACGCAGGAGCCAGTCGATGGGGGCATAGGCGGCTATGAGCAGGAGCAAAATCGCCGTCAGTCCGCCGTCAAAGAGGCGTCCCAGGAAGAAGCTCTCCCGTCCCAGGCGGAATAGCCCGCCATAGGCGCGGTAGAGGAGGCTTCCCCGGATCGTGGGCATGAGCTTCTGCCCGAAGCGGCACAGGGCGGCGTTGCAGTGGTCCAGAAAACGGCGCAGGGCGCTCTTTTCCGTCGCCGCGTCGCGGCACAGGAGCCGTGCGAACAGGCCGTAGAAGAAGGACTGCCGCCAGAGCCGCCCCAGAGCCGCAACGCCCCGCCCCATAGCCGAACGCCGGAGCCAGGCAGCTGCCGCCGTCACCGTGCGCCAGAGGAAGGAGGTAGTCAGAAGCTCGTTCATCCCAGCTTCTCCACGCTGAAGATCACGCCGGTGATCTCCACATCCACGGTCTTTACGATATACTCCTTAGCCAGCCGGACCTCCTGAGTGACGATGGAGTAGGCGCCGCCGGTCACAGTGGCCGCAGCCTCCACGGTCAGATACAGGTCGGCACGGCCCTCGCCGTCTGCTTGGATGTCCCAGGCGGTGATCTGAGCGTCCACCAGCTTGTTGCTGTTATACATCCGGTTCATCGGAACGGTGACCCCGTCGATCACCGTCGCCTCAGAGGACAGGCTGGAGACGATGCTGTCCGCCAGAGCTGCGGGGACATCCTCGCAAAGCACCTGGAAACGGATGTTGGGCGCGGACAGAGAACCGTTGGCGTCCAGAGCCTGTGTATCCGGCCCCAGGAACTTGTAGGCCGCAAAGGCCAGTGCGGCGACAAGGATCAGGATGACAATGATGTCGATCACGTTCAGTTTGCCGCCTTTTCCGAATAATTTCATAGTATCCTCCTGTAATTCTCGTTGCTTCTTAACGGAAAAAGTATTATAATAATGTCTGCCGGATCAGTCGCATATCGGCTGAGCCGACAGTTTTTATCATAATTATAGTAGATATGCAGTAGAAATTCAAGAGGATATTCTCCGAGGTCTGACTTATGAAAATTATCCACATGATCTCCGGCGGCGATGTAGGCGGTGCAAAGACCCATGTGCTCTCCCTTCTGGCCGGGCTGAACAAAACCGAAACCGTCCACCTCATCTGTTTTACCGAAGGGGCCTTTGCCGACGAAGCCCGCCAGCTTGGCATACCCACCACGGTCATCGCCGACGGCAGCCTGCTCCGCACAGGCAAACGGATCCTGGCCATGATCCGCCATGACGGCTATCAGGTCATCCACTGCCACGGTGCGCGGGCCAATATGATGGGGATGCTCCTGCGAAAAAAAGCCGGTGTGCCGGTGATCTCCACCATCCACAGCGACTACCGTCTGGACTATCTGGGAAGGCCCATGGCCGCTCTGACCTACGGCAACATCAACAAGATCGCCCTGCGGCGCTTTGACGCCTGGGTTGGCGTGTCGGCGGGTATGACCGATTTGCTCATCTCACGGGGCTTTGACCCGCAGCGGGTCTATACGCTCTATAACGGCGTGGACTTTTCCCGTCAGCCGGAGATCGTTCCCCGGGCAGAATATCTGAAAAGCATTGGCCTGACTGTGGACGAGGACATGGTGGTCTTCGGCATTGCCGCCCGCATCAACCCGGTCAAGGACATGGCGACGCTGATCCGCGCCTTTGCCGCCGCCGTGGAGGAATGCCCCAACATCCGCCTGGTCATCGCCGGTGACGGCGAGCAGGAGGCCGAGATCCGCGCTCTGGCAAAAGAGCTGTGTCCGGCCGGAACGGTGTGCTTTGCCGGCTGGGTACAGCAAATCGACAGCTTCTACAACGCACTGGATGTCAACGTGCTGACCTCCCTGTCGGAGACCTTCCCCTACGCCCTGACCGAGGGTGCCAGGATGCGCTGCGCCACCATTTCTTCCCGGGTCGGCGGTGTCCCCTATCTCATTGACGACGGCTTCAACGGCCTGCTGTTTGAGCCGCGGGACGCTGCAAAGCTGGCAGACCACATGGTGTATTTCGCCCGTCACCGGGAGGAACGCCTCGCCATGGGGGAAAAGCTCTATGAAAAGGCCCGCCGGGATTTCTCCCTGGATGCCATGGTCTCCAAACAGAAATCCATCTATGAGACTATCATCCGCCGCACCAAGCGCCCTGTCGGACTGCGGGACGGCGTGGTCATCTGCGGCGCCTACGGTAAGGGCAACAGCGGCGATAACGCCATACTGAACGCCATCGTGGAGCAGCTCCACCACATTGACCCGGACCTGCCTATCACCGCTCTGAGCCGTGACCCAATGGAGACCAAGCTCTGCGCAGGCATCGATGCGGTGTATACCTTCTCCGTTTTTAAAATCGGGCGGCTCCTGCGCCGTACCAAACTCTATATCAGCGGCGGAGGCACCCTGATGCAGGACGCCACCAGCACCCGCTCCCTGCTTTACTACCTGTTCAGCATCCGGCAGGCCCACCGCTGCGGCTGTAAGGTCATGCTTTACGGCTGCGGCGTCGGTCCCATCTCCCGGGCGCGGAACCAGAAACGGACCGCAAAGGTTTTGAACCGCTGCGCCCATATCATCTCCGTCCGGGACCGCTACTCCATCGACACCCTGCACCAGTTGGGTGTGACGGAGCCGGAGATCCACCTCAACGCCGATCCGGCCCTGCTCATCGACCCGCCGGACACCGACGAGCTGCGTTCCTATCTGCGCCGCAGCGGCCTGGTGGAGGGCAAGTCCTACGCCATGATCGCCCTGCGGCCCTGGGAGGGCTTTACAGAAAAGATCGGCGCCTTTGCCGCGGCGGCGGAGTATCTGCATCGGGAGTACGGCCTCATCCCCCTGCTCTACGCCATGGAGCCTGCCCGGGATGAGGCGGCGGTCAGGGCCGTCGCGGAGAAGCTCCGCTGCCCCCATCTGGTCTTGAGCGCCGGGACCAACGGCGCGGAAATTCTGGCTCTGGTGAGGCGGATGTCCCTGGTGGTGTCCATGCGCCTGCACACGCTGATCTTCGCCTCGGGGCAGGGCGTTCCCATGGTGGGTGTCGTCTACGACCCCAAGGTCAGCGGCTTCCTGGACTATCTGGGGCAAGACCTCTACCTGCCATTGCAGGAGGTCAACCTGGGCGCGCTGGCGGACCTGATCGACGCGGCCATGGCGGAGGAGCCTTTTGAATCGGAGAACATTCAGCGCCTGCGCCGTCTGTCCGCCGAAAACGAGGCTCTTGCCCGGCGCCTCCTCGCATAGATTTAAAAAACACGGCACGCCGCGATGAAGCAGCGTGCCGTGTTGTGTTATACATCAATACATCAGATACGGAAGGACTTCGGTAACGGCAAAGGAGGCAGCGGAAATGCCCACCACAATAAGGAAAATCCAGAGGACGAGAGAAATAATGCCGCAGACAAGACCCGCAGTTGCCATACCGCTCTTGTTGCCCTTGGACTTGGCAACGCCGCCGAAGATGATGGCAAGGATACTGATGACAAAGGGGAACATGAACAGGACCAGGGACAAAATGCCCAGCACCATGGACGCAGTCGCCAAGCCGCTGGCAGGCTGTTTCTCCGGCTGCTGGACCGGCTGCTGATACACCGGCTGGTTGTACGGGGCGGGGCTGCTATAGTAATAGCCGTTGGGATTGTAGCCGTTGTTGGGGTTATAAGCCTGATTGGGGTTGTTGTTGGGGGTATAGGGGTTGGGAGCTTCCGGCGCGGACGCATAGCCGTTGGGGTCAGCGCTGTACCGGGACGCGTTGGGCGCAAAATCGGGCTGCGGTGCGTTGGGAACAAAATCAGGCTGTGCCGCGGGATCAGGTTCCGGCATGACCACATTTTCGGGAACGCCGCCCGGAACCTCATTCTGGTTGTTATTCTCCATAATACTTCCTCTCTTTCTGTGGGTTATAAACTCATCATAAACGTATGGCAGCGTTTTGTCAAGCGGCAATTGGCTTAAAGGGTCGTGCCGCCGTTGTAGCTCAAAAGGTCGACCTCCTGCACGCCCTCCACCGAGCGCAGAGCCTCCACCTGCTTCATCTGCGCCTCCGTCAGCTTCAGCTCCAGCACCATCTCAAAAGCGCCGCCCACCATATTCTTGGAGCGGAGCTTATACTTGGGCAGCAGCCGCAGCGCACTGTTCACATTCTCGTCTGCCGCCTCGTCATAGCGCACCACCGCCAGGTAGGCACCGGAATGGAAGCGGACTCCGGCAAAGCTCAGAGCGAGGAACAAAATGCCGATGAGAAGCGTGGCGATAATGGCCACCGGCACATAGCCCGCACCGGTGATGATGCCCGCCACGATGGCCCAGAACATGAAGATCGTGTCCATCGGCTCCTTGACGGCGGTGCGGAAACGGACGATGGACAGGGCTCCCACCATGCCCAGCGACAGCACTACATTGGAAGAAATGGTCAAAATCACCAGGGAGGTGACCATGGAGAGCAGCACCAGCCCCAGGGCGAAGCTCTTCTGAAACAGGACGCCGGTGTAGGTCGCCCGGTAGACCGCCACGATAAACAGCCCCAGAAGGAAGGACAGCAGTACCGCCGTCAGCAGTTCCCCCACGGAAATGGCGGAAAACTCCTCCAAAAACAGGCTTTGCAGATCTTTCATAGCTTATTCTCCTTCCCCGGTGCTTATTCCAGAACGCCGAGACATTTTACATATTTTGATACAGCCAGGCGGATCATGGGGATGTCCCGCAGGGCAGCATCCAGGTGGGGCGGCAGAAAATGGTCGAATTTGACCTCCAGCACTGCCCTTCCAGGGTCCAAAACCGGCAGGCGCGCCGCCTCCCGATCGAAAAGATCCGTCCGGTAAAGGCCCGTGGAGACCTTTTCATCCAGGGTGATGCGCACGTTGGAGACGGGATGGACAAAGGCCGTGCGCCGGTAGTCCACCAGGACCCGGGGCTTGAGGATCCTGGTCCCGCCCCGTGCCAGAAACTGATCCATGACCGGCCCCCGCGCCTCCATGCACTGTTCCCGGTCGCCCTTCACCATGGCAAGCGCCGTTTCCCGGCTCACCTTTTGGGCAGTCTTGCGGGTCATCTGGCCCAGTTTTTCCTTGTTTTCCAGAACGATATAGCTTTCATCGCCGTTGTAATAGCGCAAACGGAGCTTGCTGCGCTCCAAATGGCCGTTCAGCTTGTCCCGGTAGGCGGAGCTGTCCACGTCGTCAAAGTAGAGGCTGCGAACCAGGTAGCCGTCCGGGCCGCTGTGCCTGTCCGGCTGCAGCACCGCCCGGAGCCTTGCACGCAGGAGGGGCAGCACCGCCTCATTTACCTCATATTTCAGTTCGTATCGCATGGTGCTCATGGCAGCAGCCCTCCGAAATAGGCTTCCTTTTCCGCCTCGGTCAGGCCGAAATAGAGGGAAAAATCGTCGATCAGCTCCCTGCTGCGGCTGCGGTCCGTGACGAAAGCCCGCAGCTTGTCCACGGAATACTCCCAACTGCTGACGCTGCCTCCCCAGCGCGCCCGTTCCCGCTCCATTTCCGGCCGCAGGATCTCCTGCAGCTCGTCGATGCGGGCAAGGACGTTTTCATCGGAGAGGGTGTTTTCCAGCTGATAGGCCAGGCGCTTGAGAAAATAGTCCTGATAGTCCTTGTTTTTCAGCACCGCCCGGGGGATCATGCCGTACTGCGTCTCGGAATTCAGCGCCGTCCGGGTGATATTCCCGTGGGTCAGGAAGGTCCAGTCCTGGTCGTAAAACGCATAGCGCCACTTGCCGTCATCCTCCGTGCTCATGAGGTAGCGCACGTTGTTGAGGATGTCGCTGTTGCCGCTGTAGGCCTGCAGGATCACCCAGTCAGCCAGGCTCTCCAGATCCACATTGTCAGCGATGTAGTCAAATTCCTCCTGCTGGGTCAGATCATGGCTCTGGGCATAGCACATGAGGGGGTAGAGGTTGGCGTCGGAGGCGGCCACGTTGATGACCCGCAGGACCGTGACGCTCTCGGCCGATACGTTATGGTGGGCCGCGTAGTATTCCGGGGAATAGGCCTCCTTCAGGCAGTAGATGCCGAAATACTGGCCGTTGATGTAGAGGACGCAGTAGCGGAAATGCTGGGTCAGGACGCTGTCGGAGGCGTCGTCAGCCAGAGAGGTCATCAGCTCCTCCCGCATGAGCGCCAGGGGATAATCCTGCCCCGCCCGGAGCACCAGAGAGGAAAAGGAGGTCACGTCACAGTCGTCGAACAGATCGTATTCCAGAGTTTTCTGCCCGTAACGGGGCCGAAAGACCACCTTGAAATTCTTTTTCGCGTTGGTCTGACGGCTCATGGAGCCGTAGAGCTTCAGGCCGCAGTCAATGGAAAAGGAGCCGCCGGACGGATCGTAATAGGACAGGTTGGCGTAGACCTCCCAATCCTTGTAATAGTTGACATAGATGCCGTTGCCGCCGAAAATATCGCCGTAGTCCGCCGTCAGGCTGAGGACGGGAAGGGTGTGTCCCTCGTTGATGATATAGCTCAAAGATACCACGTCGCCGGGCAGACAGCCCTCCTCCACGCAGACCGCCCGCAGAACCGTGGTCGAACTCAGCGTCAGCGGCGCTTCATAGTGCGCGGAGGCTGCCGTAGGGAGGCTGCCGTCCAGGGTGTAGTAGATCTCACCGGGTGCCGACAGCGCCACGGTCAGGGGTTCGGCGCCGTCATAGATGCCCGGTGCGACGGATGCCATGGGCGCGGCGGAGATCCCCGGTTCGCCGCCGGAATTCTCCCGGCCGGGTGTCGGCTCTGCAAAGTAGCACTGTCCGTCGTCATTGCGGCCCATACTGCCGCCGTAGGGGATCTGATACAGATGGATGTAGTCGGAAAGCCCGCCCTCCGGGTCATAGAGGAGGAGCCAGTCCTCCTCGGCGCTGAGGCTGAAGGGCGCCACGGGATAAACGGAATAGCCCAACTCCTCCGTGGAAAACAGGATCGGATAGGTCTCCCCCGGCTGCAGGGTCACGTCAGGAAGGAGATATTTTTGTTTGTCGTCGCTGCGGTCCGTCAGGCTCCAGCCGGACAGGGAGACCGGCGCATCGGAGGTGTTTTTCAGCTCCGCCCAATCGGGGTATTCGCCGACGGACTGGGCCAAAAATCGGTCGTTGGCGGTCATGGCCTCATTGATGACCAGAGCGCCGTGGGTCTGGGCCTTCCGCAGAGCCTTTCTTCCTTCGTCAGTGTTGGGATAGCCGGGGGTCGACGCGTCGGTGACGGAGAAGCTCCCGTCCTCGTTGCGCAGAAAAGCGCGGTCAGCGTTCAGGGCGGGAAGCTCCACCCGGTCCGCTGTCGAACCGATGGGTGTCACAAGATACAGGCTCTCGCCGCTGGAAGAGAGAGAAAAGTTGGTGTGCAGTTCCCCGCCGGTACAGTTTTTCCCGTCACAGAAGACCAGCAGGTATTGCCCCGGCTCCAACGTCATGGCCGGGAACGCCCATTTCTGCGGCTCCGACGGGTCGTCGGTCAAATACCAGCCGGTCAGGTCCGCCGCCGCGCTGCCGCCGTTGTAAAGCTCGGCCCAGTCGCCGAAATCGCCGTCACTGTCGCACAGGCAGCCGCGATTGTTCGTCATGATCTCGCTGAGCACCAGACCGCAGTCATTCAGGCCTAAGGAGGCGACATACCGGGCGTAGCCGCTGTCGTCATTGGAATAGCCGGGGGTCGCGCGGGTCTCGATCTGCCAGGCCTCCTGCGCTCTGCGCACATAGGCCTCGTTCTGACTCAATGCCGGAAGCTCCACCCGATCGAGCAGCTCTCCGCTGGGGCTTTGCAGGCAGACAACCTCGCCGCCGTCGCGGGAAAGGCTGAAGTTGGCCCCCGTTTCTCCGCCGCACCAGACCACATAATAGCCGTCCGGCGGCAGCACCGCACCGGCAGGAACGGTGAATTTTGCCTCACCGTCCGTGTCGGACAGACGACAGCCGGAAAGATCCACCGAGTCTGTGCTGGTGTTGTGCAGTTCAATAAAATCGTAATAGCCGCCGTCGGGCGCGGGATAGAGGCGGTTGGAGGCAACGATCTCGCTCAGCTCCACGGGGAAGCTGTCGGCGCTGCGGCTGTTTTGGTAGGCCTCGTAGCCCGCTGCGTTATTGGCAAAACCGGGGGTCGCAAAACTGCCCAAACTCCAGCCACCGGCGCTGAACACCATGGGCTGGTTGCGCTCCATGGAAACGGTGTAGGCCGTGTCCACCACCACATTTTTGGTGTTCATCAGGTAGAGCACCTCGCCGCCGTCGCGGGAAATGGAAAAACCGGCGAGATCAGACCCGGCAGGGGCGTCGGCGTCGCACCAGACGACATAATAGCCGTCGGCGGACAGCACGGTGCCACTGGGAACGGTGTATTTTACCGCCCGGTCGTTGTCCGTCAGATGGTAGCCGGAGATGTCGATGGCGGTGTCGGCGCTGTTGTGCAGCTCCACCCAGTCATAATACTGTCCGTCAGGGCCGGGATAAGCGCTGTTGGAGCCCATGATCTCCGTCATATGGATGGCAAAGCTGCTGCCGTCGTCGTGACTTTCCAGTCCGTCAGAAAGAAGAAACGCCGCCGTCAGGCAAATTACCAGCACAACAAGTGCAGCCGTCAGCAGCAAAAATTCCTTTTTTCGGATGTTTTGCAAGGCGCTCCCTCCCTTTGTGTCATTTTCTCCATTATACATCTTTTTTCCACCCCTTACAACTGTAATTTTTCTCAAAAAAATGCAATTCTCCTATTGACTTTGCATTTCTACTGCCGTAGAATAGTATTGAAGGAGAATCCATTTTGATAAGGAGAATTGCATATGAGACTTGCTGAATCCGAACGCCGCATCATGGAGGTCCTCTGGGAGCGCGGCACCATGACCGCCAAGGAGGTCGCCATCGTTCTGGGTGAGCGCCTCGGCTGGAAGAAAACCACCACCTACACCATGCTGACCCGCTGCGCAGAAAAGGGCTACATCAAGCGTGAGAACCCGAATTTCCGCTGCACCGCCATGGTGAGCAAGGAGGAAGTCTCCTGCTGGGAGACGGACGCCCTGCTCCGCTCCGATTTCGACGGCTCGGCTGATCTTCTGGTCGCCTCCCTCATTGGCCGCAAAAAGCTGACCCTGGCGCAGATGGAGAAGCTCTATCAGTCCCTGCGCGAGCTGGAGGGTGAAAAATGACGCTGCTGCAAATGAGCCTGGCCGGAGGTCTGCTCATTGCCGTGGTCTGCCTCCTGCGCCTGCTGCTGCAGCACCGCCTCCACCGCAGTGTACTGCTTGCCCTGTGGACCCTTGCCATCCTGCGGCTGCTGGTGCCCGTCTTTGTCTCGTCGGAGCTGAGCGTGTTCAACCTGCCTGTCTTTTCCCGCGAGACGCCGACGGCGGTCGTGTTGGAAGCTGCGGAGACTGCCGGAACTGCTGAGGCTATAGGGGCTGCGGAGACTGCCGCGCCTGTTCCGTCGATCCCGACCGGCACGGAGACTGCTGCGTCCAAGGCTTCCCTCTCCACCGGAGAAACCCTCGGCCTGATCTGGCTGGGCGGTGTTTTGCTTTTTGGCTGTGCCTTTCTTATTTCCCACCTGCGCAGCCTCCGCGCTTTCCGCTTTTCCGTGCCGCTGCCGGAGAACATACAGGTCCCCGATGGGCTTAGGGTGCGGATGCTGGACGATCTGAAAGCGCCGCTGACCTACGGCCTGTTCCGTCCCACGGTCCTGCTGCCGACGGAGCTTCCCGGTCAGGCGCAGATCACCCACATCCTGCTTCACGAGCGGGAGCACATCCGCCACCTCGACCTGTGGATGAAGCTGCTGCTGCTTCTGACTGTCTGCATCCACTGGTTCAACCCTCTGGTCTGGCTCATGGTATATTTGGCCTCCGAGGATATGGAAATACGCTGTGACGCGGCAGTTGTCGCCCGTCTGGGTCAGGAACACCGGTTGGATTATGCCCGGACCCTGGTGGCCGCCGAGCAATCCCGCCTGAACAGCATCCTGCAGACCGGCTTTTCCTTCAGCAGTACGGCCAACCGTCTCAAGGCCATGAAAAAATCCCGGGTCCATCCGCTGATCAGCATCGGCTCGGGTGTGGTTTTGTGCGCCCTTTTGACCCTGGGCTTCCTGACCATGGGGACCTCCGCCGCAGAAACGCCGCAGGAGCCTGCCGCGCCTCCCGCTGTTTCCTCCGAAGTTCCCGCCACGGAGCCATCAGAGATCCCCGAGCCGGAGCATACCGTCCCCGCCACTGACGAAATTCCGACAGAATCCATCGATGTTTCCACCGAGCCGCCTGAGGTGACGGAGACGACGGAGGAACCGCCCGAGGAGGAAACCAACGAAAGCGCACAGCGCAATCCTGACATCCGGGTGGACGTATTTCCCTCCAGTCTGAAGGTCGGGGAAAGAGGGCAGCTTGTGCTCTTCACCACCACCGCCCTGACCATTTATTCCGACAATCCCGAAGTCGTCCATGCCTATGCCACAGCCGATTATCCCTTTGACAAAGACCCCGGAGCGTGGCCCGGTATGTCCTTTTATGCCGGCTGCGCCGTTGACGGTGTCAGCGTCGGCTCTGCGGGCCTTTGGTGCACCGACGGCAGCTCAACCTGGTATCTGGGTAATGTGAGCGTCACCGCCGCCGAAGGAGACGTCCAGTCCGTGGACTATACGGACATTTACAGCGGCGGTCTGTCTGACACGCCGGAGATCAATCCCGGTAACGGTCCGGCCGGCGGTCTGTCCGGCCTGATAGGAGGATATTTGCCATGAAGCAACGTATTTTCAGTCTGATTCTGGTGCTGATCCTGCTCTGCACACTTTTCCCCGCCGTTCAGGCGGTGGAGTATCCCCTGACCTTTCTCTATGAGGAGGAAAATGGCGAGGCCCATATCACCGGCTACTATGGCCAGGTCCCGGAGGTCCTGAGCATCCCTGAGACGCTGGACGGTCTGCCTGTAACGGCTGTCATGCACTATGCTTTCCAAAATGCCCCCATTCGGAAGCTGATTCTCCCCTCCACCATGCGCACCCTCTGTCAGGCCTCCTTTTCCGACACACTCCTGACAGAGATCGTTCTGAACGACGGTCTCGAGGTGATCAGCTATGCTTTTGGCGGAACGAAGCTGACCCGGGTGACGGTTCCCGCTTCCGTGACCTATGTCTCCGGCTTTGGCGGCACCGACACGCTGACGGACCTGTATATTCTCGGCACACAGGTGGACGGTTCTCTTCCTACCGATTGCCGCGTTTTCTGCCATCGGGACACGGAGCTGGCTGCCAACGCGTCTGAATTTGCGCAGGTTTATTATTTTGAGGAACTTCCCTTTGATCCTCTGACTGATGAGATCGTCACCGAGGGCGAGCTGCAGTATGTTCTCCACGACGGTGAGGCAACCCTATGGAGCTGTTGGGCAGAGGGGGACGTGGTTATTCCCGATACTCTGGGCGGCTGCCCCGTGGTCTGCATCGCACCAAAATGTTTTACCGGTGATGTCCGAAACCTGACGCTGCCCGACAGCATCCGTTCCATCCTGCGAAAGAGCTGCCGTGCGCAGTACCATATGCAAAGCGTCAATCTCCCCGCCTCTTTGGAATACATCGGCGAAAATGCTTTCGTCAATCTGTCCCTCGGTCGTGTGGAGCTGCCAAAGCCGCTCACCTATATCGGCCCCGACGCTTTCCATACCTGCGGCATCACAGAGCTGATCTGCAACGATGCACTGCGTACCATTGATGATGAGGCATTCAGCACACAATCTCTCGCCTCCGTCACCCTCAACGACGGTCTGGAGGTGATTGGAGCCGGTGCTTTTGCCGGGACGGACATCACAGAATTGACTGTCCCTGCCAGTGTAACTGCGTGCACTGACTTCCTGTACGGCAGCGATATAAAGACGGTCTACGGCTACCCCGGCAATGCCGCTGAGGTGGAATGTGACGAATACAATATAACCTTTGTCAATCTTCTGACCGGTCAGGCCAACCCCCCTGCCTACACCAAGACCATCGACGGCATGACCTTCCGTATTCTTCCCAACGCCGGCTATGCCGCTCTGAAATCCACCGTTCCCGCCCTGTTGGAAGACCATTGCGTCGTGCCGGAAACGGTTGACGGCTTCCCCGTGCGGCGGATTGAGTCCGATGCCTTTACCTCGTGCGACTTCACCTCCGTCTACCTGCCCGACACGATCACGGAGATCCGCCCTGATGGCTTCTGGATCTGTCCAAAGCTGAAGCTGGTCCGTATGTCTGAGAATATTCGGGCCATCTACCGCAATTCCTTCAGCGCTTGCGAAGAACTCTTTGTGCTCTATTTGCCTGCATCCTTTACGGAAACCAATGTCATTCTGGAGGAACACAACAGCTCCACCCTTGGCGGCCACCTGAGACTTATCCTCGGCTACCCCGGCACTCTGGCGGAAGAATACTGCGAAAAGAAGTATTGCGCTTTTCTCCCCATTGACCCAGACTGGGACGATTTTGTCATCACCGAAAATGCGGTATACAGCATAGAAAACGGCAAAGCCGCTCTGCAGCGGGCCTACGAAGCCTATAACAGCACCTTTTCGGTACCTGACGAGGTAAATGGCTATCCGGTCACCACCGTCGCTTCCGGGGCTTTCTGTGGCTTGAAGGGCTGGAGCGTTGATCCCAGCGAGCTGGTTCTTGGGAACAATGTCCGCCGTGTGGAGGCAGGAATTTTTAGTAGCGGATATTTCCCCAACGGCATCTATATGCCCGTCACAGTAGAAAGCTTTGAGTCTCTTCCGCCGAGCAACGCCGAATGTACCATCTTCGGCACACGCGGCAGCTATGCCGAGCGTTACGCCGAAAGTGTCGGACTGCCCTTTGCGGACTTTTCCACCGTGCCGTTTACCGACGTATCCGAAACCTCATGGTACTTCCCCTATGTCCACAGCGCCTACTGGGCCGGCCTGATGAACGGCACCTCCCCCACCACCTTCGAGCCAAACCAAACCACGACCCGTGCCATGGTGGTCAAGGTGCTTGCCAACATGAGCGGCGCCGACAGCTTTGACTGGCGCTACGGCTTTACCGATGTCCCTGAGGGGCAATGGTATACCGACGCGGTCAACTGGGGCCGCTACTACCAGATCGTCAACGGCACCTCGGCAACCACCTTCTCCCCCAACGCCCCCGTGACCCGGGAGCAGTTTGCCGCTTTCCTGTTCCGCTATGCTCAGGCCTGCGGTGTGGAATGTCTTGCCAACGGCGACATGACCGCCTATGCCGACCGGGGCACCATCAGTTCCTACGCCCTTGACGCCGTGACCTGGGCGGTGGGCGCCGGCATCATCAACGGCACCAGCAAGACCACCATTTCACCCCAGGCCTACGCCACCCGTGCCGAGATCGCCGCCATGCTCACCCGCTTCCTGACCTTTGTCGAGGGGCAATGACCAGGGAAACGATACAAATGCTTTGAACAATAAAAGGAGGCACCATGAAACGTACTTTGTCTTCTCTCCTCATCGTTCTTTTGCTCGGTTTGCTCCTTATCACCAGTGTCTGTGCTGAGGATACAGATCTCCCCTTTACCTACACCGTAGAAAACGGCGAGGTCACCATTACCGGCTACACCGGCGATCCCGAGGGTGTTGTAGCTGTTCCCGATGAGATCGACGGTATGCCCGTGACCGCCATTGGAGATCACGTTTTTTATAAAATGTACGATCTTTCGTTCAGCCTGCCGCAGACGCTTCAACGGCTCGGAAGCTGGGCGCTGGCCTTTTCCTGTGATGAAATCACCGTTCCCGACAGCGTAACAGAAATCGATCCCAACTGCTTTGCCGGCGTTGCGGCAATTACCTGCAAGCGCTATTCCGTTGCTGATCAGTATGCGCTTTTCTGGGGGCTCGAGGTCAGCTACAATGGCACGATTGACGGCATCACAGAAATTGAGGAGGACGGCTTCACCTACTGGATCAAGGACGGAGAAGCCACTCTGGTGCGTATCATCTCTCTCGGAGAAAACGTCCTCTATATTCCCGAGGAGGTGCAGGGCTATCCCGTCACCCAAATCTCCAGCTATGCAGCGCCTCATTATTACGATGACCGCTACGAAGGGCAGGAAAACCAATTCTACAGTGTTGTGATTCCTTCCTGCGTCAAGTACATTGATAACTACGCCTTTTATGATTGCAGCGCGCTTACGAACGTCTACCTCTGTGAAGGCGTAGAGTACGTCGGCAATTACGCCTTCGGCGGCGATGTCATATTGACCCTGCCTGACAGTCTGAAGACCATCGGCGAAAAGGAAAGCTATGAAGCATATGAGAAGCGTCCTATCGTCTATGCCGCTGAGGGGTCTGCAGGTCTTGCCTATGCCCAGCGCATTGGTGCGAAATATTATGTAAACCAAAATTCCGACGGCACCTGGATAGGCTACTATGCCGGTCTGCAATTCGTCATAAGAAACGGCGAGGCTACGATGGTGGGCTGTACCAGCGGGTTCGATCCTTTCCTCCCGATGTATATTGACGGCTATCCCTTGACCCGGCTCGAAGATGGCGCTTTCCGAATCGTTTGTCCGAAATACCTGGTACTGCCGCCAACACTGACCTCTATCGGCCCGGCGTGCTTTAACCAGTCTCTGCCGGAGAACTTCACCCTGTTCTACTACCCCGGCACCCCTGCCGAAGAACTGGTCAAGAACTTTTCCATCCCCCACATAAGCATCTATGATGCCCTGGAAGTGCCCTTTGACGATGTTCCCACTGACAGCTGGTACTACGGTGCCGTCTCCTTTGCCTATTACAACGGCCTGATGGACGGCGTAGACGATACAAAATTTGATCCCCACGCCACCATGACCCGCGCCATGCTGGTAACGGTCCTGTGGCGGCTGGACGGCGGACATGCCGAAGGAGCTTCCCCTTTTACCGACGTGCCCGATGGCACCTGGTACACCGAAGCCGTCCTGTGGGCGGCGGAAAACGGCGTTGTCAACGGCGTCGGCAACGGGAAATTCAACCCCAACGGCACCGTCACGCGGGAACAGATCGCCGCCATTTTGTGCCGCTATGCAGAGCTTTGCGGCGTTGACGTCTCCGCCGATGCCTCCCTGACCTACTTCCCCGACGGCTCCCGGGTTTCCTCCTACGCTGTCGGCCCCATGAAGTGGGCCGTGGAAACGGGGCTGATCGGCGGCAGGAAAAACGGCAACACCCTCTACCTTGTCCCTCACGACGGCGCCACCCGTGCCGAAGTCGCCGCCATCCTCATGCGCTTCCTGACCTGACCCATACGCTTTTCGCGGCGGGGCTGCCGAAAAATCCTCTCGGCAGCCCCGCCGCGTTGAAAAAGCAGGCGCAAAGGTAGAAATCAGGTCGGCACATGATTGGCTCTGTGTATTGACAAAAATCATTATAATATGATATTCTAATGCATATAACGTAAAGAACCATCCCCTTGTGTTGCTTGTAGCAATGGTTTGGGCATCGGTCGTACCGGCTCAGAGTATCTTGTTTCGCGCTTTGGTGGTAGGAGGAGGTTGAATGAACTATGAGCAACCATAAAGTAAGACCCACATAGTCTGGGTTCTTTGTTCTTTATCACTAGGAGGACAAATACTGTGAAGCATCAAAAGAAGGGAATCTTTGTCTTAATCATTAGTGCTTTTATAATTCTTATTGGCATATCATTAATAGTTATACTCAAGAACAAGGATACTTCAAAATCTTCAATAGAAGACATAAAAATACTAACCGATGAAGATTTGAACGATCCATATTATTACACTTTGAACGGTCAGGAAAAATCGCAGTAGTGTCACAGAATCAATCTTTTGCAGAGCCGTTGTTACGACCCGGCGAACCATAGGTTCATCAATGCCGACAGCTATGCAAGCACCGATTCTACCGGTGCCATTTCCCACAATATGTTCGCATATTGTGGGAATAATTCCGTTATATTAGAAGGCCAAAATGGTAAAGTAAAATACAGTTAATACAATTTGGTCAGCTATAAAGAATTTTATTATAACAATATCAAAATAATGAGGTGCCA
>CAMGRA010000005.1 GCA_946061345.1 uncultured Clostridia bacterium
TTTCCGGCATGCCCGAATTGAAGCCGGAGACGCAGAAGCTCAAGCGGGGAGAGGCTGCGGCGGAGGCTGCGGAGATTTCCCAGGAAATTGAAAAACAGGCGGAGGAAGCCGCGCAGGAATATGTATTCCCGTCCGTTTCGCTGTTGACCATGCGCCGTCAGGGCATAGTGGACGCGACTGGGGAGATGCGCGAAAACTCCGAGCGGCTTGCAGACACGCTGAAGAGCTTCGGTATCGAGCCGCATATCGTCAACGTGATCCGGGGACCATCGGTCACCCGCTATGAGCTGGAGCTGGACCGTGGTGTGAAGCTCTCAAAGATCACCAATCTGGCCGATGATATCGCTCTTTCTCTGGGCGCGACAGGCGTCCGTATCTCTGCTATCCCGGACAAGGTCTCTGTGGTCGGCATCGAGGTACCCAATAAGACCGTCAATACCGTCTACGCCCGGGAGGTCATCGACTCGCCGGAATTCCGCAACAGCAAATCCAAGATCTCCTTTGCCGTCGGTAAGGACATCAGCGGCAATTGCATCGTCGGCGACATCTCCAGACTGCCCCATATGCTCATTGCCGGTACCACCGGCTCGGGCAAATCCGTGTGCATGAACACGCTGATCCTGTCCCTGCTCTACAAGGCCAAGCCCGATGAGGTCAAGCTTATCATGGTCGACCCGAAGATGGTCGAACTTGGCATTTATAACGGGATTCCACATCTTTTGATTCCCGTTGTCACCGACCCGAAGAAGGCTGCCGGCGCTTTGCAGTGGACCGTCACGGAAATGATGCGCCGCTACCGTCTTATGTCTGAGGAGGGTGTTCGCGATCTGGAGTCCTATAACAAGGCCATCTACAACGACCCGGATCAGCAGAAGCTGCCGCAGGTCGTCGTGGTCATTGACGAGCTGGCCGATCTGATGCTGGTAGCTGCCAAGGAGGTGGAGGAATCCATCTGTCGTATCGCCCAAATGGGCCGAGCCTCCGGCATTCACCTGGTCATCGCCACCCAGCGTCCCTCTGCCGATGTCATTACCGGCCTGATGAAGGCCAATATTCCGTCGAGAATTGCCTTCGCTGTCTCCTCCGCCATGGAATCGCGTATCATTCTGGACACTCAGGGCGCGGAAAAGCTGGTGGGCAAGGGCGATATGCTCTTTGCGCCTCTGGGGCAGGGCAAGCCCAAGCGCATCCAGGGCTGCTTCATCAGTGATGAAGAGGTTCAGGCAGTGGTCAATTCCATTAAAAAGCAGTCGGAAAGCAATTATTCCGAGGAGATCATAGAGCAGATCGAGAAATCCGCCGCCCAGAGCGGCAAGGGCAAGGATGCCTCGGCAGATGCAGGCCATGCTGCAGACAGTGACAGCGGCGACGAACTGCTGCCGGCTGCCGTGGAGGTCATTTTGGAGACCGGTCAGGCGTCGGTGTCCATGCTCCAGCGCCGGTTGAAGCTGGGCTACGCACGTGCCGCCCGCATCGTCGACGAAATGGAAGAGCGCGGCATCGTCGGGCCCTTCGAGGGTGCCAAGCCCCGTCAGCTTTTGATCACCCGTGAGCAGTGGGAGCAGATGCAGAACGGTACCTACGAACCCGATCCTCCCGTGGAGGAGGAAATTCCATAAGTACGAAAGAAAAGCGTGGAGGCAAGGAGTCCGCGCTTTTCTTCCGATAAAATTGCGTTGCATCCGAAGAATCGGAGCGACAGCAGGAGGTAATTCTTTTGAAGCATGAAAAAATCAACCGCATGGTCGGCATCGCGCTCCTTGCGGCACTTGTGGTCATCCTGCAATTGCTTGCGGGCATGATTAAAATCGGCACCTTTTCCATTACGCTGACGCTGATCCCCATCATTGTCGGCGCGGCGTTTTACGGCCCCTCGGCGGGTGCGATCCTCGGCGCAGTCTTCGGCCTGGTCGTCTATATCGGCTGTGTCACCGGCTCGGATGCGGGCGGACAAATGGTCTTCGCGGCAAATCCCTTCCTGTGCTTCCTTGTCGTCATGGCAAAGGGCACGCTTGCAGGCCTCTGCGCGGGCTTGGTTTACCGTCTTGTGATGAAAGGCCATGATTCCATCGAACGCGGCGTCGTCGCAGTTCTCCTTGCAGGCATTACGGCTCCCGTTGTGAACACCGGCGTGTTCTGCGTCGGTATGCTGCTGTTTTTCCGCGAGACCCTGCAGGCGTGGGCGGCAGGCTCCGATCTGTTCAACTACATTATTTTCGGCCTGACCGGTGTAAATTTCCTGATAGAGCTGGGCATCAATATGGTTTGCAGCCCTGCCATCGTCACGATCGTCCGCGCTATCCGAAAAAGCAGAGCATAAATAACGGCACCAGCCTTCCTTGCAGGCGTTTTCGTAGCTGTTCATAAAGTCCCTCAAAAGACATCAGGGCCTCTCCCGAAAAGGAGAGGCCCTGTTCAGTCTGTCGAAAAACTATCTTTTGATGAGAAGCCTCCCTCTGATGAGGGAGGTGGCAAAAATCTTTGATTTTTGACGGAGGGAGAGAAAATGCAGCAGATTTTTACTTGTTTCCGATAAAGACAGAACATTTTTATTCTCTCCCCCAGTCACGGCTGATGCCGTGACAGCCCCCTCGTCAGAGGGGGCCGAGGGACTTTTTTGACACGCTCATCAGGGCCTCTCCCGAAAAGGAGAGGCCCTGTTTTTTGAACACTTTTTCTTTGAAAACTGCCTATGGCCGCTCCTTTTATTATTTCTTATTTTTACAGTCCACAGCTTTTTGTGCTAATCCTCCGGCCGGGCGCATAGAGTGTTTCGGAAGTGATGAATATGCAAAAGGAAATCAGACAGGCTCTTACCGTCTGTCCGCAGGAGCTGCAGCGTGCGGTAGAGGCCCTTCCGGAAGCGACGCAGCGGCGTATGGAAGAACTGCGGCTGCGCATCGGGCGGGAGGCTGCGGTGACGATAGGGGAGCGGGAAGCGCCCCTTGCAGTGAACGTCAGGCCGGAGTGGGTGGAGTCCATTCTGGCATCTGCCACGGGACATGCTGTATACTCGGCCCAGGAGATGCTGAAAAACGGCTTTGTGACCCTGCGGGGCGGTCATCGGTTGGGCATCTGCGGCACTGCGGTCTATCAGAATGGAACTTTGTCGACTTTGAAGGACATATCTTCCCTGAATCTTCGCATTGCACGGGAACTGAAGGGTATTGGCAACCGTGCTGCTGACTGGCTGTGGACAAGGCCCCGTTCCACCCTCATCATCGGCCCGCCGGGCAGGGGAAAGACCACGCTGCTTCGCGACCTGATCTTTCAGCTCTCTCAACGCTTTTCCCACCGGGTCTGTGTTGCCGACGAGCGGATGGAGCTTGCCGCCGTGGTGGACGGCATTCCGCAGTTTGACCTGGGGCCGAAAACCGATGTACTCTCCGGGGTCAAAAAGGCCCGGGCGGTGGAGATGCTCCTGCGGACCATGAATACCCAATGGATCGCCCTGGACGAGATCACCTCGGAGGAGGATGTGAACGCCATGGTGCGGGCGTCCTACTGCGGCGTGCGTTTTCTGGCCACAGCCCATGCGGAAACACCGTCGGAGCTTCGCCAGAGGCCGATCTACCGCTCCATGGTGGAGGCGGGCGTCTTTGAAAACCTCATCGTGATATTACCCGACCGTACTTTACAGCTGGAAAGGATGATCTCCCTTGATTAAATGGATCGGCGCAGGTTTGATCTTATTGGGCGCAGGCGGCTTTGGACTGGGAAAGGCGGCAAAGTTCTACCGCCAGATGTGGCAGCTCCGCTCCTTTTCCAACGCCCTGGAGATCCTGAAATGTGAGCTAAACTATACGCTTTTGCCGCTGCCGGAGCTTTGCCGCGTGACGGCGGAGCGTTCCGAGCGGGTCTGTGCAGGTGTTTTGCGGGATTATGCGCGGCTGTTGGAGCAGGGAAGTCCGCGAAAAATGGCGGCTGCGGCCTGTCTGGAGAATAAGGCTCTCAGTCTGCCGGAGGAAGCGCAGACGGCCCTCCTTGACCTGTTTTCTTCCATGGGGCGCTACGATCTCGACGGCGAAAACCGGTTGCTGAGCCGTACACAGCTTCGGCTGGAGGCCGCCATTCGTACCGGCGAGGCAGAAAAACGGCCCATGGTCAAGGGCTATGCAGCGTTGGGTCTCTGCACGGGAGCCGCCCTGGCGATCCTGCTGATTTAGCATGGATATTGATCTCATCTTCAAAATTGCAGCCGTCGGCATCATCGTCTCCATTCTCAACCAGGTTCTGGTCCGTTCGGGCCGCGAGGAACAGGCCACCATGACCACGCTGGCAGGGCTGGTCGTAGTTCTGCTCATTGTGGTGCAGAAGGTGGCCCAACTGTTCGATCTGGTGAAGAATCTGTTTGACTTCTGATGGCAGTTTTTTTACAGGCGGCGGTGCTGGGCGTACTCACCGTGATACTGACCACCCTGTTCAAGCAGAAAAACGCAGAGCTTGCGCTGTTACTGACCCTCGCCGGTTGTGTCATTATCGGCATTTTGCTGGTACAGCTTGCAGAGCCGGTAGTGACCTTTTTGTCCAAGCTGCGGAATTTGGCCGGACTGGACTCGGAACTGATGACGCCCATGCTCAAAACCGTCGGCATCGGCATTTTGACTCAAATCGGAGCCAACATCTGCAGTGATGCGGGGGAGAATGCCATCGGTCGGCTCATTGAGGTCTGCGGCGGGATTCTGGCGCTCTATGTGGCGCTGCCTCTTTTGGAGGCGGTCATTGACACGATAGAAACCATGGCAGGAGGATATTGATGTGCCGATTCATTTTGAATAGAAATAGGTGCTTGCATGGCACATCAATATTTTTTTCGCCATTTCGCTTGATGCTGCGCGGCAATCGCGAAATATGGCTATTGATTGCTCCCCCCACGCCATCCGCTGCATCATTCAAAATTATATTGAGGGAGCAATAATATGCGGCGAATTTTGCTGTTTCTGATTCTTTTGGCGCTGCTGACGGCCCGGGTCACAGCGGCGGACGACCTTACAGTGGACGCTGAGGGCATGGGCTTGGATACGGAGATTCTAGAGGAAGGACTGACTGACGAAGCTGCGGAGGCTCTGGCAGGCATTTCGCCGGAGGGGGACATCGACTTCTGGGGAAAGGTGAAGGACCTGTTTTTCAGCGCCCTTTCCAAGGTCGACGGAAGCTTTTACGACGGGCTGAAGCTCTGCGCCATCCTCATTGCCATCGTTACCCTCTGCGCAGTGGTACAGATGCTAGGCACCGGGAAGCTTCAGACCTCCGTCCTTGTAGTGGGTGCCCTGGGGATTTCCGCGGCGGTTTTAGGCACCTTTTCCTCTATGCTCAGGTTGGCAGAAAGCACGGTGCAGGAATTGACGGACTATTGCGGCTTTTTGCTGCCGGTCCTGGCCTCCACGGCAGCTCTCAGCGGCAGCATGACAGCCTCCACGGCCCTCTACGCCGGAACGATGTTCTTCTCTCAACTTTTGATGCGGCTGATCTGTAAGATTCTGCTGCCCTGCGTCTATTTTTATCTGGCGGTGGCGACGGCAGAGGCAGCCCTGTCGGAAAGCGCCCTGACGGAGCTGCGGGAACTGATCGGCTGGCTGATCTCCAAAAGCCTACGGATCCTCCTGTATGTATTTCTGGCCTACATGACCGCCACCGGCGTCATCAGCGGCAGTGCGGACGCGTCTGCGTTAAAAGCGACAAAGGCCGCAGTCTCCGGCATGGTTCCCGTTGTGGGCGGCATCCTCTCGGACGCATCGGAGACGATCCTTGCCGGTGCGGCGATCCTGAAAAACTCCGTGGGTGTTTTTGGAATGTTGGCGGTTTTGGCCACCTGTCTGCTGCCCTTTCTCAAGGTGGGCGTTCATTATCTGCTGCTGAAGCTCACCGCCGCCGTCTGCGGAAGCGTTGGCTGCAAGGAGCATACGGGACTTCTCAAAAACTGTTCGACAGCCATGGGCTATCTGCTGGCCATGTGCGGCACGTGCAGTCTGCTGCTGCTCATTTCAGGCATCTGTTTTTTGAAGGTGGCAGTCTGATGGAGGGAATCAAAGGTTATCTGGTGTCCATCGTTGCGGCCTGTATGCTGACGGTGGTGGCAAACGTACTGGTGCAGAAAAGTCCGCTGCGGAAGATCGTCCGGCTTATCGGTGGGATTCTGATCCTTTTGGTGGCGGTGATGCCCCTGCTCCGTCTGGATATGAGCCGGATCGTGGACTATTTACAGGGCAGCGAGTATTCCTTTGACACCTCTGCTGTGGAGCAGACATGGCAGAGCCAGCTCTCGGAACACATAAAGCAGACCACGGAAACATACATTGAAAATGAGGCGGACCGCCTGGGCGCGACGGTGCAGGCGACGGTGACGCTGACGGAGGAGGAATACCCCGTGCCGTGCCACGCGGTCCTCATCGGTACGGTGGATGCCGACCAGATGGAGGCGCTGAGCGAGTACATGGAAACCTCCCTCGTCATCCCACGGACAGAGCAGGAGTGGAGATTGTATGGAACGGGTGAATGAGCTTCCCAAAAAAATTTTGGCAGGACTGAAAAAATACAAGTATGCGGTGCTGGTCGTGCTGCTGGGTGTCGCTCTCATGCTGCTGCCCTTTGGCAAAAAGGAGGAAACACCTGAAGCAGAGGTGCAGGAGGACCCACTTACGGACGAGGCCTACGCTCAGACCCTGGAACAGCGCTTAGAGGACATGCTCTGTCAGGTCAGCGGTGCCGGTCAGGTGCGGGTGATGCTCACACTGCAAACCGGCAGCCGTACCGAATATCAGACGGACACCCAAATCAGCGACAGCGGGACCCAGAGCCAGGAAGAAAGGAAAACGGTGATTTTGTCCGAGGGGAGCGCATATGATAAAGCAGCAGTATCCGCAGTGCAGTATCCGCGCTTTCAAGGGGCGCTGATCCTCTGCCAGGGAGCGGACCAAAGCACTGTTCGGCTTTCTCTGGTCAACGCGGTTGCCGCACTGACCGGCTTGAGCAGTGGTCAAATCACAGTAATCAAAATGAAATGATGGAGGAATCGCAATGAAAACATGGAAACGCAACGCCGTGATTGCCGGTGTTCTGGTCATCGTCTGTGCCGGCATCTATCTCAACTGGCTCTACGGCGGCAGTACCCCGGAGCTGACGGAAACCCTGGACGCGGACAAAATTCTGGGTGAAACAACGCTGGTGGTCAATGACACCATCGACCAGAGCGCCACGCCTGTTTTGCAGCAGCAGAACAGCGACGAGTCTTTCGCTCAGATGCGTCTGTCACGCCAGACCGCCCGGGATGAGGCCATCACCCTGCTGCAGGAGACCATTGCCTATGCTGACGGCGAAGACGTCTCCCAGACGGACAGCAAGCTGGAGCAGATCATCACCGACGCCCTTTCCGAATCGGAGATCGAAAGTATGGTTATCTCCAAGGGCTATACCGACTGTGTGGCCTACATCTCCGATGACGGCATCTCCCTTGCCGTTGCCGTGCCGGAGGAAGGCCTGACACAGAGCGATGTCTCCCTGCTTGCCGACATCGTCATGAGCCAGACGGACTTCAAGCTGTCGGATATTCGCGTCATCGGAGTAGAATAAAGGTATTGTTTTTTTCACAAATTGTGGTATAATACCTAAAAAGCGAGTATTACGTAATTTAACTCCCGGCTCTGCCGGAAACGAGTTTTTTCAGCAGCGGCACAGGCCGCAGATACAGAAAGGATGGTACATCATTATGTCTGAGAGCAAGGAATACCTGGTGCAGCCGCAGGAAAACGGCAATATCCTGATATCCCAGGAGGTCGTCGCTTCCGTGGCGGCTCTGGCCGTGCGCGAGGTCGAGGGCGTTTACGGGCTGAGCATGACGGCCGGTTTTGATATCTCTGAGATCCTCGGCAAAAAGAATCTGCGCAAGGGCATCCGGGTAGTATTTCAGGACGACGAGGTTGAGATCTCCTGTAATCTCATCGTGAAGATGGGCGCGGCAGTCATGACCGTGGCGAAAAACGTCCAGGAATCCATCGTCAACGAGGTGACTTCCATCACCGGCTGCCGTCCTGCCTGTGTCAATGTCAACGTCTGCGGCGTCGCTGTGCCCAAAGCTGCAAAATGATATCCGGGGTGCGAACAGCACCCCTTATTTCCGTACATAAAGGAGATTCCTATGACACGTTCAAACGCCCGCGAGCTTGCGGCGCACCTGATCTACGAAATGGATTACACCGGTCAGTCGCCGGACGAGGCCCTGGAGACACGACTGGAGCAGGCCTATTATAACGCCCTGGCGGAGGAAAACGACGTCTACGCGGAGCGCCCCAGCAAGAAGCAGCTGGCCTATATCCGCTCCTGCGTGGAGGGCGTCGCGGCCCATAGCGCAGAGCTGGACGAGCTGATCTCCAGGTATTCCATCGGCTGGAACCTGCACCGCATTTCCCGGTTCACCAAGGCGGCGCTGCGCCTGGCGATTTATGAGATCCTCTACGTTGAGGACGTTCCCACCGGTGTTGCCATCAACGAATGTGTCGAGTTGACCCGGAAATATGAGGAGGAGGACATAGTTGCTTTTGTCAACGGCATCCTCGGCTCCTTTGCCCGCGGTTTGAAGGAGAAGGAAGAATGACCGTTCTGGCCTTTGATACCAGCAACTATACCACCTCCGTGGCCGTGTTTGACGGCGTGGAGGGGCATAATTGTTCGCGTCTGCTGGAGGTTGCCCGGGGCACACTTGGCCTGCGACAAAGCGACGCGCTCTTTTCTCATGTAAAACGCCTGCCGGAATTGACCGACAGGCTGTTTTCCGATTTTGGGCCCTGCAAATTTGATGCCGTCGGTGTCAGTACCTGTCCCCGCGCGGTGGAAGGCTCCTATATGCCCTGTTTTCTGGCAGGAGAGTCCCAGGCACGTGTGCTGGGCGCGGCTCTGGGCATCCCGATCTACGGATTTTCTCACCAGCAGGGCCATATTGCGGCCTCTCTGTGGTCATCAAACCACATGGAGCTGATGGACAAGCCCCACCTGGCCTGGCATCTCTCCGGCGGCACCACGGAGCTGCTCTACGTCACGCCGGAGGGCGTCAGCGTTCACGCCGAGAAGATCGGCGGAACCACGGATATTTCCGCAGGCCAGCTCATTGACCGCACCGGCAAGCTGCTGGGACTGTCCTTTCCTGCCGGGAAAGAGCTGGACGCTCTGAGCCGCGCCGCGCAGAAGAAGGACGTATTCCGCGTCAAGGTACATGACACAGAATTCTCCCTTTCCGGCGTGCAGAACAAGGTGGAGGCTTACCATCAGGGCGATGCCGCTGAGACGGCAGCCTACGCCCTGCGCTGTCTGATCGGAGCCATTGTGGAGGCCACGAAAAACGCCTTGAAGCAGTACCCTGACTGTCAGGTGGTCTTTGCCGGAGGCGTTGCCTCCAACGCGCTGCTGCGGGAAAAATGCGCGGCCCTGCCTGCCATCTTCTGCCCCGCCCAGTATTCCACCGACAACGCCATGGGCGCCGCCGTTTTGACATGGAGGGCACATCATGCAGCAGCAGATCTATGAGGTCTCTCAGATCAATGAATATCTGAAGCTCCGCTTTGAGGATGACGAGTTTCTCTCGGCCCTGTTTCTTCGCGGAGAGATCAGCAATTATAAGCTCTATCCCTCCGGTCATCACTATTTTTCCCTGAAGGACGCCGACGGTGCCATCCGCTGCGTCATGTTCAAGGGCAACGCCTTCCGTCTGCGTTTCCGCCCGGAAAACGGCATGAAGGTCATTGCCTTCGGACGGATCTCCGTCTTTCCCCGGGACGGCGTGTATCAGCTCTACTGCCAGGATATGATGCCTGACGGCGTGGGCGACCTGCATGTGGCTTTTGAGCAGCTCAAGGCCAAGCTGCAGGAAAAGGGACTGTTTGCGGCGGAGCGGAAAAAGCCCCTGCCGAGATTTCCCCATTCTATCGCCATCGTTACATCCTCTGCCGGTGCTGCACTGCGGGATATGCTGCGCATTTTGCGCAAGCGATATCCCTTGACTGAGGTCAAACTGCTGCCGGTGCGGGTCCAGGGCGAGGAGGCACCTGCGGAAATCGCCGCCGCCATCCGCTATGCCAATGAATTCCGGGTGGCAGACCTGATTATTACAGGGCGCGGCGGCGGCTCTATGGAGGACCTGTGGGCCTTCAACGACGAACGTGTCGCCTATGCCATTGCAGAGTCCCGCATCCCGGTGATCTCCGCCGTGGGCCATGAGCCGGATGTGACGATCTCCGACTATGTGGCCGATCTGCGGGCCGCGACCCCCTCCAACGCTGCGGAGCTGGCGGTTCCCGATCAACTGGAGCTGCGCCAGAGCCTGGCGGCAAAGGGTGCGCTGCTGCTGACACTGATGAAGAAGCGGCTGCACCAGGAGCGGCAAAAAGTCACGTCACTGGCTTCCAGCCGCTGTCTGAAAAGTCCCGGGAATTATCTTGCCGACCGGCGGATGCTTCTGGACTATACTCACCGCCGTCTCAGCGCGGCATCCTTGAGCCTTTTGAATCGAAAACGGGAAAAATTTGTGGCGCTCACATCCAAGCTGGACGCCATGAGTCCCTTAAAGGTCCTGAGCCGGGGCTATTCCATTGCCCTGGATGACAACGGAGCGCCGGTCAGGACCGTCCAAGCCCTTGCGCCCGGAGACAGGCTGACACTGCGCCTGAGCGACGGCGCGGCTATCACCCGAGTGGAGGAGATCACAAATGAAACAGCAGTCTAAAACCTTTGAAGCGTCCCTGACCCGGCTGGAGGAGATCGTCCAGCGCATGGAAAACGGCGACGTGCCTCTGGAGGAAGCTCTCAAGCTCTTTGAGGAAGGGACCGGTCTGGTTTCCTCCTGCACCGGGCTCCTGGACGAGGCGGAGCTGAAGGTGGTGCAGCTGACCAAGGGAGCCGACGGTTCGCCCGAGGAAAGGACGTTTACCGATGAATAGACAGGCATATGTGGACCGGATAGAAGCCTATCTGGAGGGCTGCTTCTGCGAAAAGGTCCCGCAGAAAAGCCTTCTCAACGCCATGCGTTACAGTCTGTTGGCAGGAGGGAAGCGGCTGCGCCCTGTTTTGACCCAGGCGTTCTGCGAAGTCTGCGGCGGCAGCGCCGAAGACGCTCTGCCCTTTGCCGCGGCGGTGGAGATGGTGCATACCTACAGCCTCATTCACGACGATCTGCCCTGCATGGACAACGACGATTACCGCCGGGGCCGCCTGACCAACCACAAGGTCTACGGCGAGGCAAAGGCCGTCCTGGCAGGGGATGCCCTTTTGACCGCCGCTTTTTGGCAGCTGACCTCCGCAAAGCTGTCCTGTGAGAAGATCGTTTCAGCAGTGCAGGTCCTGTCCCACTGCGCAGGCGAAATGGGCATGGTGGGCGGTCAGGTCCTGGATATGGAGGCGGAGCAGCGCACCTGCACGGAGCAGGATGTATACGAAATCCAATCCCGCAAGACAGGCGCTTTGATCTCTGCCGCCTGTCAGTTGGGCGTCATAGCTGCCGGTGGAAGTCGGGAACAGCTCCTGGCGGCGCAGAAATACGCCGACGCTCTGGGCCTTGCGTTTCAGATCCAGGACGACATTCTGGATGTGATTGGCGACTCTGCCAAGCTGGGCAAGGCCACCGGTATGGACGGCAGCAAAAACACCTTTGTCCGCCTCTACGGCGTGGAGGCCTGCAAAAAAATGGTGGCCTCCGAGACGGAAAGGGCCATAACCGCCCTCAACATTTTTGAAAACGCCGATTTTCTGCGGACCCTGGCGCTGTCGCTGGTGGGACGGGAAAGTTGATAGCATAGGGACTTGCCGCTTCCGAATATGCTGATTCGGAGGTGGTTGGATGCTGGGCGCGGCTGTATGGCTGATGATCAGCAGCATCTTATACTCCCTGCGGCTTTCCAACGGCAGCGGCTCCTTTCCCAGACCGCTCAGCGCCAAAGAGGAGGCCCACTATCTGGAGCTTTCCGCCCAGGGGGACTTACACGCCCGAAATATTTTGATCGAGCGCAATTTGCGGCTGGTTGCGCACATCATCAAAAAATACTACACCCAGACCTCCGACCAGGAGGATTTGATCTCCATCGGGACCATTGGCCTGATCAAGGGCATTTCCACCTTTGACGCCGCCAAGGGCGCGCGTCTGGCGACCTATGCCGCCCGGTGTGTGGAAAACGAGATCCTGATGTACTTCCGCGGCCAGCGGAAAAGCGCGACGGATGTCTCCCTGTCGGATTATATTGAGACTGGCAAGGACGGGACGGCCCTTTCCCTGATGGATGTCATCTGCTCCGACGACGACCTGTTCGAGCAGCTGTCCGACAAGGAGATCTACGCCAAGCTCTACGAGAAGATCGACGAATGTCTCGACGAGCGGGAGCGGCGCATCATTCTGCTGCGCTACGGTATCGGCAACCGTAAAGCCCTGACACAGCGCGAAATCGCCGCCATGTGCGGCATCAGCCGGAGCTACGTCAGCCGCATTGAGAAAAAAGCACTGCAAAAGCTGGAAAAGGCACTTTCGGAATAGGAGAAACGACGCCATGAATGCTTGGAAACACTTCTGCACCATCACGAAGCACCGCTGGGCGGTGCGCAGGGGCTGCTTTGCCGTGGGGCTTTACCGGCAGGGCCTGACCCATGACCTTTCCAAGTATTCATGGACGGAATTCCATTCCGGTGTCAAATACTACCAGGGCACGCGCAGCCCCAATTCCCGGGAGCGTGAGGTGGTGGGCTACTCCACCGCCTGGATGCACCACAAGGGCAGAAACAAGCACCACTTTGAATACTGGACGGACCTGGATCTGCAGACGCGGCGCTATGCTCCCGTGCCCATGCCGCGTAAATATTTCATTGAGATGGTCATGGACCGTATCGCTGCCTGCAAGATATACCACGGCAAGGACTACCGTGACGGCGACGCCCTGGCATATTTTCTCGGCTCCTCGGAGTCCAGGGAGACCTCGGCCATGCACCCCCAGACCAAGGAAGAACTCATCTATGTGCTCACTTTGCTGCGAGACAGGGGAGAGAAGGAGACGTTCCGATACTTGCGTTCCGTCAGGGACCCGAACATACCGATCCTACAGAAAAATACGGAGGAACATACATGAAACGCTTATTTGCACTTATATTACTTCTGAGCCTGCTGTGCCTGTGGGGCTGCGGCAAGCCGGCAGACCAGACCGCGCCGACAACGGAAGCGACACAGGCCTCGTCCGATGTCCCCCTGACCACGGAGGAAACGGAAGCGCCCGTGCCGTCAACGACAGAGGAGGAGACAGGGGAGACCTGTACGCCTGTCTTATATAAGGTCACCGGGGAGAACGGCGCTGTGCTGTATCTCTTTGGCTCCATCCATGCCACAGACTACCGTGCCTATCCGCTGCCGGACTATGTGATGCAGGCCTATGAGGAAAGCGAGTATCTCGCCGTAGAGTGCGACATCACCGATTATGCGGCCCAGGGAGAAATGGCGGCTAAGATGCTTACGTCCGATGGCACGACCATCGCCGACCACATCGGTCAGGAGACCTATGAGGCGGCAAAGGCCTTTTTGACAGAACAGGGACAGTACTATTCACTTCTTGATTCCGTCAGCCCCGCTGTGTGGATGTCCCTGCTGGAAAACATTATCATCGAGATGAGCGGATTGGATGCAACGGATGGCATCGACCTGTTTTTCCTGGGTCTCGCCGCAGAGGAAAACAAAGAGGTTCGGGAAGTGGAATCCCTCGAATTCCAATATGATCTGCTGACTGGCTTCTCCGACGAACTGATGTCTCTGATCATCGGTGACTTAGTGGAGTATTCTCAGGAAGCGGCAGACGATAACATGGCGCTCTATGAGGTTTGGCTTGCCGGAGATGCGGCGGCATTTGCGGAGTTGTCCGAGGAAGAAGTCACGGAAGAGGAAGCCGAGCTTTACGCCGAGTATACGACCAAGCTGGTAACGGAGCGCAATATCAGCATGGCGGATACAGCGGAGGACTATCTTGCCCAGGGCGGCACAGGCTTCTTTGTTGTGGGCGCCGCCCATATCATCGGTGAAGGCGCCTGCGCGGAGCTTCTGGCCCAGCGCGGTTACAGCGTCGAACGGATCGGATAATTGATAGAGAAGAAAAAGCTCCCGCCTCCGTTGAGGCGGGAGTTTTCAATGATCTAAAAAGTAGCGACCTCGTTTTCCGGGCGCTCGGCAGGGGTGACCTCCAGGGCAGTCAGGACAGGGCCGATACCACGGTAGATGCCGTGGAAACGAACATCAATCTGCGCTGTGACCTTGACCCAATCCCTGGCGCGAAGCTCGCCGCTCTTGTCATATTTACAGGGCATCCCCATGAACTGGATGTCCTCCACGCAGCAGGTCATCACAAAGCGACCCGGCGCGAAATAGCCCTCGCGGTCGTGCTTCAGGCGGGCTACTTGGGCCTTGAAACGGACGGTCTTGCCCTTGTATTTTTTCGGTTCTTCGCTGATGTCCCGGTACCAGAGGGCAAAATCGTCGTCGCCGATCTCGATGACCGGCGCATTGATGTCAAAGGGGAGGGGGTCCTCGATCTCGTCAAACTGGGTCGTGCCGTCGGTGTATTCATAGAGAATGTTGACCCGGCGGTTGACGGCCCGTGCCAGCTTGTGCAGCGGCATGATGTCCGACCCGGCAGGGACGCGGTTGAACACCACCATTTCACAGCCCGACAGCTTGTCCACCACCAGGGAACGGAGGTTGGAATTGTAGGCCAGAATGGTGGAGCCGTCGGCGAACATGACCTCCTGGGCCACCTGCCATTCCTCCGGCATTTTCTGATAGAAAGGACCTACCTGGAGCATACCGTTGAGCTCCACCACCACACGCTCGGCATGGTGCTTCTTAAGGAGCATTGCAAGCTCCGCCGTAGTGACGGTCTCCTGATCGATGGCCTCCGGATAGACATGATGATAGGGATAGGCGGAAATGTCGTATTCCTCCTCGCCCTCCTCGCAGAGCAGCAGCAGGGTACGCTCTCCGGCGTTGAAGCGCTCGTCGCAGAGGGTCCCCTGGATGAATTTCGTCTTGCCGGCGTCGAGAAAGCCGGTAAAGACATAAACAGGAACTGGCATAGGGCTTATACCTCAGACGCCGAAGAGCTTTGCCAGCGCGTCTTCCCGCAGCTTGGAGCCGATGACGCACAGGCGTCCGGTCACTGCGGCGCTGCCGCTGCGCACGTCGATTTCTCCCGGCACATGGTCAAAGTGGAGCCAGCTTCCGTCGGTGTTCTGAACGATGCCCTTGGCTCGCAGGACGATGCCGTAGGTCCCGTCGTTGTCCAGGGCAGTCAGGCAGCTTCTGATCTCGTCGGCAGTGTATTTCTTATGGGTCTCAACGCCCCAGCTCTGGAAGACCTCGTCGGCGTCGTGGCCGTGATGATGGTGGTGGTGATGGTGCTCGCCCTCATGGTCATGGTCGTCTTCATGCTCATGCTCGTGATGATGGTGATCGTGGTCCTCGTCGTGATGGTGGTGATGTTCCACTTCCTCGCCGTCATGATGATGCCCTTCCTCATGATGGTCGTGATGGCCGCAGCATTCTTCGTCATCATGATGGTGGTGATGATGCTCTCCGTCGTGGTGATGGTGGCAGCTGCACTCCGGATCGTCACACTCTTCCTCTTCTTCGGCGTGCTCGATCATATGAGCCAGCTCCTCCGTCAGAGAATTCTGGTGCTGCATGGCCTCCAGGATCTGCTTGCCCGTCAACTGCTCCCAGGGGGTGGTGATGATGACCGCCTGCTTGTTGTGCTCCCGCAGGAGGGATACCGCCGCGTCGAGCTTTTCCTCAGAGATCGTCCCGGTACGGCTGAGGATGATGGCCGAGGCCGTTTCAATCTGGTTGGCATAGAATTCGCCGAAGTTCTTCATATAGACCTTGCACTTGTTGGCGTCTGCCACCGTGACGAAGCAACCAAGCTGCAAATCCGCCGCCTCCACGCGCTGTACGGCGGCCACCACGTCACTGAGCTTGCCGACGCCGGAGGGCTCGATCAGGATCCGGTCCGGGTGATACTCCTGCAGTACCTGGACCAGTGCCCGCCCGAAATCGCCCACCAGAGAGCAGCAGATACAGCCGGAGTTCATCTCGTTGACCTGGATGCCCGCCTCCTGCATAAAGCCGCCGTCGATGCCGATCTCGCCGAATTCGTTCTCAATGAGGACGATCTTTTCTCCGGCATAGGCTTCCTTGATCATCTTCTTGATGAGGGTCGTCTTGCCCGCGCCCAAAAAACCGGAGTAAATGTCAATGATTGTCATGAATATACTTCCTTTCAAGCCGTTTGACCGGCTCTGTAATGTTTCCATATATTATACCACCATTTGCACTGTACCGCAAGCAATTCCTGCCAAAAGCAGAAAAAAACGTTTGCAATTTGTCAGCATCGTGCTATACTCACAATATCTTTTTTGTTCGGGAGGCACTTATGAGTCAACTGGAAGCCATCCGTGAGGCCTTTTCCCGCGATCGCTTTGCAACGGAAGCGGCGGAGATCACCATTGAGAGCGCGCAGCCGGGAGAGGCCGTTTGCGTTATGCCCATTTTGCCCAAGCATCTCAACGCCCGCGGCACGGTCATGGGCGGCGCGATCTTCACCCTTGCGGACTTTACCGCGGCCGTAGCCGCCAACGGTTACGCGGAGGATACCACCATCACCCTCCACGGCGACATCACTTATCTGAACCCCGCGAAGGGGAAGGCCCTGATCGCCCACGCCACGACGGTAAAGCAGGGCCGTTCGGCTGCGCTCCATCAAATTGAGATCCGCGATGACCTGGACACCCTGGTCGCCCACGCGACAATGAACGGCTTTGTGCTTCATGCTCCCGGCAGGAAGAAGTAAGCGTCCGCCGCAGAAAAATGTAAAATAGCTCTTGACTTTAACGCTTAAAAGTGATAAAGTATCGACAAGAGGTAGTACCACGGGAATCCCTCGTCCTCTGCTTTTGCAGGGGACGATTTTGTTTTAAGGAGATAAATATAATATGGTCATTACCGATTTTCTGGAAAAAAACGCCCGCCTGTACGGCGAGGATGTAGCTCTGGTGGAGATCAATCCATCGGAGGAACGGGACCGGGCGGTCACATGGCGCGACTTCAGCCTGATCGAGAACACCCGTCCCGATCTGCCCTACCGCCGTGACATGACCTGGGGCCAGTTTGACAAGAAAGCCAACCGCTTTGCCAATCTGCTTCTGAGCAGAGGCATCAAGCGCGGTACAAAGGTTGGCATTCTGCTGATGAACTGCCTGGAATGGCTGCCCATCTATTTCGGAATTCTGAAAGCCGGTGCTATCGCCGTTCCCATGAACTTCCGTTACTCCGGTGAGGAGATCGAATACTGTGTCGATTTAGCGGATGTGGAGGTGCTGGTATTCGGGCCGGAATTCACCGAGCGTATCACGCCCCTTGTGGACAAAATGTCCAGGGTGAAATTCTTCTTCTATGTAGGCCGTGAGGTACCCCGGTTCGCAGAATCCTATCTGGAGCTGGTCAACTACTGTTCCCAGAGTGCGCCTCCAGTTGCGCTGGAGGAGGACGACTACGCCGCTATTTACTTTTCTTCCGGCACGACGGGCTTCCCCAAGGCCATTTTGCACAACCACCGCGCCTTGGTCAGCTCCTGTCAGACGGAGCAGAATCACCACGGACAGACACGCGACGACGTGTTTCTCTGCATCCCACCGCTCTACCACACCGGCGCGAAAATGCACTGGTTCGGCAGCCTCCTTTCCGGCAGCCGCGCCGTCCTGCTTCGTGGCGTGAAGCCGGAGTGGATATTGCGGGCCGTCACCGAGGAAAAATGCACCATCGTCTGGCTGCTGGTGCCCTGGGCCCAGGATCTGCTGGACGCCATTGAATCCGGCAGGGTAAATCTGAACGACTATATGCTTGAGCAGTGGCGGCTGATGCACATCGGCGCTCAGCCCGTACCGCCCAGCCTGATCCATCGCTGGAAGAAATATTTCCCCCACCATCAGTACGACACCAACTACGGTCTCTCGGAATCCATCGGCCCCGGCTGTGTCCATCTGGGCGTGGAGAATATCCACAAGGTCGGTGCCATCGGAAAGCCCGGTTTCGGCTGGGAGGCGAAGATCGTCAACGAGAGGGGAGAGACCGTGACCGGCGACCAGGTAGGCGAGCTGATCGTCCATGGCCCCGGTGTCATGCTCTGCTACTATAAAAACGAGGAAGCGACCAACGAGGTTTTGAAGGACGGCTGGCTCTACACGGGAGATATGGCCAAGTACGACGAGGACGGCTTCATCTATCTGGTGGACCGCAAGAAGGACGTGGTCATTTCCGGCGGAGAAAACCTCTATCCCGTACAGATCGAGGACTTCCTGCGTACCAATGACAAGATCAAGGACGTGGCGGTTATCGGCCTGCCGGATCCCCGTCTGGGTGAGATCGCAGCCGCCATCATCGAGCTGAAAGAAGATGTGATCTGCTCCGAGGAGGAACTCAACGAATTCTGCAAAGCGCTGCCCCGTTACAAGCGTCCGCGCAAGATCATCTTCGACAAGGTGCCGCGCAATCCCACGGGAAAAATCGAGAAACCCGTCCTGCGGGAGAAATACTGTCACGGCAGACTGGTCGAGGCGCAAATCACCCACTGACAGAATAAAATTGATCTTAAACAGAAAGAGAGAGAAATGGTATGTTAACAAAAATCCTGATGCTGGTGATCTTCTTCGTCATGATGATCGCCATCGGTATTGCCTGCCGCAAGCACGCCAAGAGCGTGGACGGCTTTGTTTTGGGGGGACGCTCCGTCGGTGCGTGGTTTACCGCCTTCGCTTTCGGCACCTCCTATTTTTCCGCCGTTATCTTTGTCGGCTATGCCGGTCAGTTTGGCTGGCGCTTCGGCCTTGCTTCCACCTGGATCGGTCTGGGCAATGCCTTCATCGGTTCTCTTTTGGCATGGATCGTCCTGGGACGGCGCACAAGGATCATGACTCAGCACCTCAATTCCCGCACCATGCCTGACTTCTTTTCCCTGCGCTATCAGTCCAACGGGCTGAAGATCGCCGCGTCCATCATTGTCTTTATCTTCCTCATTCCCTATACTGCGTCGCTGTTTAACGGCCTTTCCCGCCTGTTCACCATGGCTTTCCCCGGCATTGACTATGCCTGGTGCGTCATCGCCATGGCAGTGCTGACAGGCATTTACGTCATTGTCGGCGGCTATATGGCAACCGCAGTCAACGACTTTATCCAGGGCATTATCATGATCTTCGGCATTATTGCAGTGATCTTCGCTGTGCTCCACGGTCAGGGCGGCCTGACGGAAGCCATTGCAAAGCTCTCTCAGACCTCTACCGTCACAAGCGCCGGTACGGAATTCCAGGGCGCTTACACCTCCTTCCTGGGGGCTGATCCCGTATTCCTGTTCTTTGTCATCATCCTGACCTCCCTCGGCACCTGGGGCCTTCCGCAGATGGTCGGAAAGTTCTACGCCATCAAGGACGAGGATTCCATCAAAAAGGGCACAGTCATCTCCACGATTTTCGCCGTGATCGTCGCAGGTGGCTGCTATTTCCTCGGCGGCTTCGGCCGGCTGTTTTCCGATATGATCACCTATCAGGCAGACGGTGTGACGCCGGTCTATGACAGCATCGTGCCGTCCATGCTGGCAAATCTCTCGCCGATCCTCATTGGCATTGTGCTGGTTCTGGTGCTCTCGGCTTCTATGTCCACCCTTTCATCCCTGGTACTGACCTCCAGCTCCACCATCACCCTGGACCTGATCGCGCCTGCGACGAAAAAGGGCCTTTCCGAGAAGAAAAAGATGGTCCTGATGCGTGCGTTTATTGCATTTTTCGTCGTGATCTCCGCGCTGATCGCCATTGTGCAGGCCAAGTCCAGCGTGGTCTTTATCGCGCAGCTCATGGGTGTCTCCTGGGGCGCGCTGGCTGGTGCGTTCCTTGCGCCCTTCCTCTACGGTCTGTTCTGGAAGCGGACGACCAAGACCGCCTGCTGGGTCAGCTTCTTCTGGGGCGTGGCCCTTTCCCTCATTCAGCTTGTCAAGAGCCTGACCGGCTTCACCTTTGGCGTCGGCTTCCTGGATAAGGTCGTCTTTGCCACCTCCATCCACTCCGGTGCCATCGCCATGCTCGGCGGTCTGCTCCTGGTCCCGCTGGTCTCGCTGCTGACCAAGAAGCCCGACGCTGCCCAGGTCGACGGCATCTTCCGCTGCTACGCCAAAACGACCACCGTTCCTGTGAAGGAGTCGCTCGGAGAATAGTTGAAAAATCCGTCGATCTGTAGTATACTGAAAAGAAAAACAGAGAGGGGCAATGTCTATGAAACAACTGATGCTTGGCAACGAGGCCGTTGCCAGGGGCTTATATGAGGCCGGATGCGCTTTTGTGTCCAGTTATCCCGGTACGCCCAGCACGGAGATCACCGAGTGTGCCGCCAAGTACCCGGAGATCTATGCCGAATGGGCGCCCAATGAAAAGGTCGCCATCGAGGCCGCTTTCGGTGCGGCCATGGGCGGAAAACGCAGCTTCTGCGGCATGAAGCACGTGGGCCTGAACGTTGCGGCAGACCCGCTGTTCACCATTGCCTACACCGGCATCAACGCCGGCCTGATCGTCGGCGTTGCCGATGACGCAGGCATGCACAGCTCCCAAAACGAGCAGGATTCCCGCAACTATGCCAGGGCTGCCAAGGTGCCGATGCTGGAGCCGTCCGACTCGGCGGAGGCTCTGGCCTTTGCCAAGCTGGCCTACGAGATCTCCGAGCAGTTCGACACCCCGGTCCTGCTGAAAATGTGTACCCGTGTGGCCCATTCCCAGAGCATCGTAGAGCCTGCCGAACGGGTAGAGATCCCGCAGAAACCCTACGTTAAGGATCCTCCCAAGTACATCATGATGCCCGGCTTTGCCAAGAAGCGCCATCCCGTGGTGGAGGCCCGTCTGCAGGCTCTTGCCGAATACGCCGAGACCGCGCCCTGCAACCGCTGGGAACGGGGCACAGAGCGCAAACTCGGCATCATCACCTCCAGCACCTGCTATCAGTACGTCCGCGAGGTCTGCGGCGAGGAAGTCAGCGTTTTGAAGCTGGGCATGATCTGGCCCCTGCCGAAACGTCTGCTGACCGACTTTGCCGCCTCGGTGGACCGGGTCGTCGTGGTCGAGGAGCTGGACGGCTTTGTAGAGGACTACTGCAAGACCATCGGCTTGAAGGTAGAAGGGAAAAATCTCTTCTCCAACATTGACGAGCTTTCTCAGAATAAAGTCGCCGCCGGTCTGGGGCTTCCCGTACCGGAGGGCAAATCGCTGGAGGCTGCCATCCCGGCCCGTCCTCCCGTCATGTGCGCCGGCTGTCCCCATCGCGGTTTGTATTACACCCTGAAAAAGCTGAAGCTCAACGTCATCGGCGACATCGGCTGCTATACGCTGGGCGCAGTGGCTCCGCTGAACGCCGTTGACAGCGTTGTCTGCATGGGCGCGTCGGTCTCCGGCGTCCACGGCTTCAACAAGGCTCATAACGGTGCGACGGA
The DNA here is from genome assembly GCA_946061345.1 of uncultured Clostridia bacterium. Lineage (GTDB taxonomy): Bacteria > Bacillota > Clostridia > Oscillospirales > Oscillospiraceae > JAZOXB01. Next base: position 21,522 of record CAMGRA010000005.1, read on the forward strand.
GAAAAATACCGTGGCGGTCATCGGCGACTCCACCTTTATGCACTCCGGCATGACCGGCCTGGTGAATATCGCCTACAACGATTCCCACAGCACCGTCATCATTCTGGATAACTCCATCACCGGCATGACCGGCCACCAGCAGAATCCCACCACCGGCTTCAATCTCAAGGGTGATCCGGCGGCCAAGGTGGATCTGGAGGCCCTCTGCCGTGCGTTGGGCATCAACCGCGTCCGCGTGGTGGATCCCTATGATCTGGCCCAGTGCGAGACTGCCATCAAAGAGGAACTGGCTGCCGACGAGGCCTCGGTCATCATTTCCCGCAGGCCCTGCGCCCTGCTGAAATACGTCAAGCACAAGCCGGCGCTCCATGTGGACAGCGATAAATGTATGAGCTGTAAAATGTGCATGAAGATCGGCTGCCCCGCCATCAGCTTTGCAGAGGGCAAGGCGAAAATTGACAACACCCTTTGCACCGGCTGCGGTGTTTGCAGTCAGCTTTGCAAATTTGGCGCGTTACAGGAGGGTTGACCATGAATACAAAGAATATCATGATCGTCGGCGTCGGCGGACAGGGAAGTCTGCTGGCCAGTAAACTCCTGGGCAAGCTGCTGCTGACCAGAGGCTATGACGTCAAGGTCTCCGAGGTCCACGGCATGAGCCAGCGCGGCGGCAGTGTTGTCACCTATGTCCGCTATGGCGAACGGGTCTGCTCTCCCGTCATTGACGAGGGTGAGGCGGATTATATCGTCTCCTTTGAACTGCTGGAAGCCGCCCGCTGGACGAAATTCCTCCGTCCCGGCGGCAAGATCGTCACCAACACTCAGAATATCAACCCCATGCCCGTCATCACCGGCGCTGCTGAGTACCCGGCGGAGCTGGTAAAGAAGATGGAAGAGGCCGGTATTGACGTTGACGCCTTCGACGCCCTTTCTCTTGCCGAGAAGGCAGGCTCTTCCAAGGCTGTTAACCTGGTTCTGATGGGCAGACTTTCCAAATACTTCGATTTTTCCGAGGCGGAGTGGATGCAGGCCATTGATGCCAGCATTCCCGCAAAATTCAAAGAAATGAACGAAAGGGCGTTCGCGCTGGGCGCTGACGCATAAAAAGAGATGGAAAGATATTATTCTCCTGAGATCGAGACAGCGCCGCGCGAGAAGATCGTCGCCCTGCAAAATGAGCGCCTTGCTGCGACGGTGCGCCGCGTCTATGAAAACGTTCCCTTCTACCGCAATAAGATGGATCAGGCAGGCGTGACGCCTGACGACATACGCACCATTGACGACCTGCATAAGCTGCCCTTCAGCTATAAGCAGGACCTTCGCGACACCTATCCCTACGGTCTTTTTGCCGTGCCTTTGAAGGATGTTGTCCGTCTCCACGCTTCCAGCGGCACCACGGGCAAGCAGATCGTCGTCGGCTATACCCGCAACGATCTGGATGTCTGGGACGAGTGCGTTGCCCGCGCTCTCACCGCCGCCGGCTGCACGGATGAGGATATCGTCCACGTCTCCTACGGCTACGGTCTGTTCACCGGCGGTCTCGGCGCTGACGGCGGTGCGAAACGCATCGGCGCAACGACCATTCCCGTTTCCAGCGGCAACACCCAGCGCCAGGTCACGATCCTCAAGGATTTCGGCTCGACGATCCTATGCTGCACACCGTCCTACGCTCTGCATATTGCCGAGGTGCTCTATGCCAGCGGCTATACCAAGGACGACATCAAGCTCAAGGCCGGTGTATTTGGCGCTGAGCCCTGGACCAACGAAATGCGCCGCAAGATCGAGGAAATGCTTGGCCTGACCGCCTACGACATTTACGGTCTGACGGAAATCATCGGCCCGGGTGTTGCCTTTGAATGTAAAGAGCAGACCGGTATGCACGTCAACGAGGATCATTTCATCGTGGAGGTCATTGACCCGGATACGGGCGAGGTGCTGCCGGAGGGAACTCAGGGTGAGCTTGTGTTCACCTGCATCACAAAGGAGGCTTTCCCGATCCTGCGCTACCGTACCCGCGACATCGGCATCATCACAAGAGGGAAGTGCTCCTGCGGCAGAACCCTGGTCAAGATGACGAAGCCCCGCGGCAGGACTGACGATATGCTCATCATTCGCGGCGTCAATGTGTTCCCGTCCCAGATCGAGACCGTCCTGCTGGAAAAAGGCTATACTGCCAACTATCAGATCGTCGTGGATCGCGCAAACAACTTCGACAGCATCGAGGTCCAGGTAGAGATCAGCAACGAGATCTTCTCCGACACCGTGCGCGGCCTTGCCGAACGCGCGAAGGACCTTGCCGCTGCGTTGAAAACGCTCCTGGGCATCACCGCAAAGGTCACGCTTCTTGAGCCAAATTCCATCCCCCGTTCCGAGGGTAAGGCCGTCCGCGTCATCGACAAACGCAAACTATTGGATTAAGGAGGAAACACGATGGTACAGCAGCTTTCCGTATTTTTGCAGAACAAATCGGGA